>JBFFCW010000269.1:0-5675 GCA_041559695.1 Desulfobacterales bacterium | reverse complement strand
ATATTATTCGACCTCCACTTCGATGTAGTCGGCTTCATTGTTGCGCAGCGTCAGCGTCGTTCCCATGACTCTTAAAGCCACGGGATCATACAGCGGGGCTAGGCCCTGGATCTTGATTTCGGTCCCCGGAACAAGTCCCATATCGCGGAGGCGCCGACCCAGTTCGCCCGCCACTTTAATGCTGGAAATAGTGCCCGCCTGATTATCGTGCATCTTGCGCATGTTGATTCGCATTCGAATTCAATCCTCCGTACATAGAGGGTGTGGTTAACATAGAATCGAAAAAATTAGGTACACCAAACTTTATACGGTGTCAAGAAAAAAATTCAGCATATAAAACTTATAACCTGAACTGCTGTGAAATTCAAATGATTTCGAAAGTGAAGGGTTGAGGAGGGAATGAATTCTCAACGGTTGAATATCAAGGTCATCGGCTCTGTGGCCTTTGAGTGCTCAGATCCAGAATCATCAAACACGGCCAGTGCAAAACTGTACCTTTTTTTGAGATTAAACACCACGTCGTCTTCATGGCCGGTATTCAGGTTGCGGGAAAACATTACCATCCAACGGCCATCCGCATAACGACTTGTTGCTCTGACATCAAAGCGCGAACCGGACGGCTTCACCGGCAAACGATAAGGAATGATGTCTCCGGTTTTAAAAATTGAATAATTCGTGATTTTAACCGCCTCTTCCATAAGCAAAAATCCGGGGGCAGAAGGCTGGATGGCCGGATTTTGCATGTAAAGTGGTCGGCTGCCATCAGGTGTCTGGTTCTTAATGTCGCCACCAGCACCGGCATCTTTTATACGCCCGGTCTCTCGATACGATCCGGTCGGATTCCCGGCTACCGTGAGCCAGGCATCGTCCGCATAACCGTATGGAGCGGAACGGGCCGCCTTCCAGTGCCAGAGATCCCCTTTTTCATCATCGGTCTTTGTGGCAAATTTCCAGTCTTTTCTGGGGCTGTCTGCCGGGCTATGACAGGTGATCGCGCAACCCCGGGTGGCAAATTTGTTGATCCGGGCAATCTCAAACAATAAAGCAATGCGGTCCTCGTTACCTTTAAGATGGACCCATTTTTGGCCATTAAACATCCAGGATTGCTTGGTAATGCTGTGGGTGGGATCCTTCCATTTAAACAAGAAAAATAGACGGTCATCTGTATACAGTGCTCGGGTGGTCACCGTCCCGTTGGCTCCGACAACCGGTTCTCGGCCTTCGACCAGCAGCTGAACGGCCTGTGCCGTTTCCCATATGGGGTCATCCAATCCGGTCGGAGCGGCCTTGACATAATTGGCGGAAACAATCAATGTGTGGGCCCTTGCCGGCTCATCCGCTTTCAATAGCAGCATCGACAATATTGCGGCCACGCCCACGATGACGCTGATGACTGTCCGGACGTGCATGCAAAACCTCCGTTCTCGTATTTATCCTTAATTCAAACAGCCCCAAAACGAACTGCAGAATCATACTTTAGGCATGGGTTTCGTTAAAATGCTCAAGATAGCCCATAATCGATAAACCCAACAAAATAATCGCAATCGTCACCGCAATCAGAATCACTTTTTTGCGACGGGCAGGATGGCGATCAGGCGAAGTATCCAAAAACGGTAAGGCAATCAGCAAAGCGGCCAGCCCGCCCGGAATAATGACGCTGCCGATCACCGTCAATGAACCCTTGAATACGGTTACGAGCTGATTCAAAAACAAAACCCACCACTCCGGCCGGGGTACGAAGGTCGAGTCGGTCGGATCAGCAGGATCGCCTAACGGGGCCGGCCAATACCATGAGATCAATCCCAACCCTAGCGTGACCCCTAAAAACAAGAGCAACCAGCGATTCACCAATTGCGGGAAAAAAGAAATGGTCTGCCGATTCGAATGATTCTCTGCCCACGAGCCGGATAGGCCCCGTTGTTTCAGAAAATGAAAATGGATAACAACCAAAAAGACAAGCCATACAGGCAAAAAGAAAATGTGAAGTACGTAAAAGCGTGTCAGGGCGACAATGCCGGTCAAGGGCCCGCCTTGAATCAGACGCACCATAAAATCGCCGACAACCGGAACCGAGGCAATGATACTGATACGAACCTGAGTCGTCCAAAAGCCATTCTGATCCCAGGGGAGCAGGTCTCCGGTGATAATCAATGCCGGTAACAAGAGCATGATCAGCACCCCGGAGACCCACACCAGTTGCCTGGGCGACTTGTAAGCGCCAACAATAAAGGCCCGAACCAGGTGCAGCCCCATAATTATCAGCAAAACATTCCAACTGTAATAATGGACGCCTTTGATCACATCCCCAAAAGGTACGGAGAACAGGGCGTAATCAACACTGTCATATGCCGTGCCCGGCACCGGTGAATAATAAAACGCCATAAAGGCGCCGGATAAGAAA
Source organism: Desulfobacterales bacterium (assembly GCA_041559695.1). Classification (GTDB taxonomy): domain Bacteria; phylum Desulfobacterota; class Desulfobacteria; order Desulfobacterales; family JAHEIW01; genus JAHEIW01. The sequence continues at coordinate 3,274 of JBFFCW010000269.1, read as the reverse complement.
AGCAAAACCAGCAGCACCAACAACAGCGAACCGGAAAAACGGTGCCAGGTCAGCGCATCAGCTGGTACCCGCATCGATTTCAGCCGGGTGATGATATCACCCAAAGCCAACATATCGGATAAGGTATCCGCCGGATTGCCTTTTCGCTTGTTCAAAGCCGGCCTCTTTATTGTCGAACTTCTTAACGCGCAAATTGTAGCGTGAGGACTTCGGAATCGTAGGAATCCTCATCGCCTGAATTGTCGAACAGCGCCATGGCGAAATTGTATTTTTTCCTGGGATTAAATGCCGTGTCGTCATCGTTTCCGGTATCCAGGCTGCGATACAGCACCACGGTCCAACTGCCGTCGGCATAACGGCTGAGCGCTTTGATATCGGCGCGCGAGCCTTCCGGCATCTTTGGCATGCGGTAGGTCAGGGTGTCACCGGCTTTAAATCCGGAATAATCCTTAATTTCGACTGCGTGCGCCACCAACAGGATATCGTTGGCCGCAAGCTTCTTGCCGGGTGCCAGCATGTACATGGGCTTGGATTTATCGGCGGTCATATTTTTCTGGTCGCCCCCTTTGCCGGCGTCGCTCTTTCGTCCCCCTTTTTCTTCGCTGATCTGGGTTAACCAGGTATCATCAGCGAATCCGGCCGGATCCGACCTGGCGGCCTTCCAGTGCCACAAATCCCCTTTTTCGGCCGCCGAAATCGTTCCGAACTTGCCGTCTTTGGCCGTTTTGCCGGCCGGAACATGACAGACCACAGCGCAGCCTTTGGTCGCAAATTTATCAATGCGTTCAATCTCAAATAAAAGGGAAATCCGATCTTCGTTTCCTTCTTGATGGGACCATTTCTGACCATCAAATTTCCAGGCTCCCTTGGTCACGCTTTTGTCGGCATCCTTCCAGTTGAACCTGAAATAAATTTCATCAGCGGTATAAACGGCCTTGGTGCTTACAGTGGCCTTTTTACCGGCGAATTTTTCTTTGCCTTCAAATGGGACCTGCACGGCTTTGGCCTTTTGCCAGACCGGATCATCCAAACCGGCCGGTGCTTTTTCAACTTTAGCGGCAGTAACGGTTTGTTTGGCCATACCCGTCACTTCATCTGGGCCGATAAGCAGGCCACCGGCAACCAGCGCCAGACAAATAATGATACTAAGGATAAATTTCTTACTCATAATTCCTCCTTCATATTAAGACTTCGGATTAAATGGTCAAATAGACCAATAATTTCTCGTCTTCGATTTTATGCTCCAAAATGGACAAGGGTTTCGTTGGGGGACCGGCAATGGGCTGTCCATCGGCATCAAACCGGCCGGAATGACAGGGGCACTCAAAGATTTTTTCCTCCTCCCGCCAGATCACGTTGCAGGCCAGATGGGTGCAGGTCGATGAAAAGATGTGAATCTTATTGGCTGCTTCGGCCTTTGCCCAGATAAACCCGCGCTGGGGCAGGACCTGCCAGCCGTCTTTAACCATAAATTCATAGGATAGCATCTCGATTCTGCCCGGATTCAAATTTTGCACGGATCCAAAATCCACCCACTTGCCGGTACCCTTTTGCAAAGCTGGTGAAATGAAATAGCTGGCCAGCGGAATCCCGGTAAGCGTAACTGCAAAGCTACATACTGCCGCAGTTTTGATGAATGCGCGTCGCTCAGGATGGATATCTTTCTTCATGGCTGTTGTCTTGATGATGGCCGAATAATTTTAGGCTGTTCGGATGGTCGCAGAGTGGGGAACGAATTGCGCTACAGCTGTAATTTGACAGATGAAATACGAGAAAAAGAGACAACCAACAGTGTTCCAGCCGGTACCCCTCCTTCAAATCCCACAATGTGGTATTATAGTCAAGGAAAATCTTGAGATGAGTTTTAAAAATAGAGCGGTTTTATAAATGCGGGTGAAATGCGAAAAATTAATGAGGCTTTGGCAGGAAAGCTTTCACGCCAAAAGCCTCCTGCCGTATTTTTCTAAGCCGATTTAGCGGCTTTGGTTTTGATCTCCCAGTCCTCTACGGTTTCGAGGTCTTCGACTTCTTCCCAGCCGGAAATCATCGCACGGGTATGTGCCAGAATGGTATGGCCGGTGGTGATCATGTAAATATGAACAATTACAAAGGATAAAATCGCAAAGGCACCAGCCGTATGGATCAGCGCCACCACTTTGAGCGACAGGCCCGCCAGTCCCCATTGCGGCCAGAAGTTATAGCCCCAGTACAACAACCCGGTCACCATTTGCGCAGGGAGCAGCACGGCCGCCAGAACCAGGTAGGTGATTCGCTGCAGCGGATTGTGTTTGGCATCTTTGCGCTTGGGCACCGGGTGCGGTTCACCGCGAAAGATGCCATAGAGGTAATACCGAACAACCCTGACCATCTTTTTGGTCGTTGGAATGTATTGACGCCATTCTCCAGTGGTAGCGATCCAGAAAGCAAAAAATAAAAATGCGATCAGCCAGGTGTTTCCCACAAAGTTGTGCACTTTGACGGCGGTTTTAAATCCCATAAGGGTATACAGGCCTTTGGCCTCAAAACCGGTAATCAGCAATAAAACAATCAGCACGGTTTGCAACCAGTGCCAGAAACGCTCATACCGGGTATATAGATAAATATTGGTTAAATTAGTCGTCGCGACTGCCATGAATACAAACTCCTTTGCTAAAAATTTAATAGCCGTAATAAAAATGACCTGAATCCATGACATATCGAGCAATATTTATACCAATGCGGTTAAAATTGAAAATACAAGTGGGAGTTTTTATAAAATGAAAAAACGGATATCGGTAAAATTCATATACTATATAATATCAATTGGTTAAATCGTCATGAAAGTTATCCTTCAGCATATCGTGTGCTTGTTTCGATTATAAAGAAATCAAAATAATGGAATAAATCCACCCTTGCAGGGGTTGAGGGTTAATGCTATGTTAACACCTGTTAAGTTAACGTATTAACATATCTTAAAGGAAATTTTAAAAGTGGATGTTGGCAAATATTGGAAAACCATATTTGACACGTTGCAAGATGGCCTCATGGTCTTTGATGTGGAAGGAAATATCCTGGCCGCCAACCCGGCTGCGGTTCGGCTGACCGGTTATTCGGCCAATGAACTGATTGGCAGTAATTGCCGAATCTTAAATTGTACCGGCTGCGAGCTTTACGGCCGTGGCTCGGGCAAAGACTGGTGCAGCCTGTTTGAGAAAGGTGAGGTGCGAGCCAAAAAGTGCTTGATTACCAAAAAGAGTCTGAGGGCGGCGCACGTTCTCAAGAACGCATCCGTGCT
>JBFFCW010000268.1:0-5680 GCA_041559695.1 Desulfobacterales bacterium | reverse complement strand
GCTCCTTTGGAGTAAGCCCAGCCGGGTCCTCCCAGGTAGGCAAAAGCACTGAAAATGGCACCGCCCATTAGAAAATACATCACAATAAAGCCCAGATTTCGGCTGGCGGCAATATATTCTACGACCGAGCTTTCGCGCTTGCGACCGGCCATGCTCCCGAGAAAAAGAACAAAAAACAGATAAATAAAGATGACAATGAGTGTCGCGATCCATGACATTTTGGCACCTCCTTATTCTTCCATTTCGTTGGCTTCGATCGCATAAAGAACAAGAAGCGCAACAAACTCAATGGCGATAAACACACCGATGAAAAACATGCCGAAGGGCATCCCGATGACGATCGGTTCAACCGAGTTCGCAAACAGCCAGTAGCAGGACTGGATCAGGATGATCACACACAGTCCAATGAAAAAGAATAGCTTTCGCTTTTTTACCCCTGAAGGGGTGCCTGGACTAAAAATGGTAATGCCATAACCCTCCTTCTCCTGTTCGTTTTGCATTCTTTGCCTCCTTTCAGTTTAATGAAACCGGTTGGGGTGGCAATCACACCAGGTTCAGACAGAAGCAAGCCGCTTTTTTCCTCCGACTGACACAACTGTCTTGTAAGTTTCCGTAGCAGCTAGATTTCATCCCAGCAGAGAATGCAGATGAATTTCAAAATCGGAGGTGGCAACAGCTCAGAAATCTTCCAAACGTAAGGAGTTTCAGCGGATGCTGCAAAAGAAGAATCAGAACGTATTCCGGATGCGGTCAGAAAACACTCTGGATCATGAGGAGCACAGATGGCGTATTCACTCTGGCCTGGGTGATTAAAATTCAGGATTGGTCTATTTTAAGCGAAAGATTTTGTCAATATAAATTTGCAAGGATTTTCTGCGTTAACGGAACAGGGTCTGATAAATACAGACACAGAACAACCACCACCACCGTTATTAATTTAGCTGGAAGCGGTTCGATAATTGGATTGAATTAATTTTTAATCGTCTAGTTAAAAGGGATTTCCAGGTGATAGACCCCGCCTTCCAGATGCGCTTTTACCGGCAAATCCCCTTTTTTAAAAACTTTCATAATGCCGCCGATATTGGAATACAAGACTTCTGCTACAAATCCCCTGACGCCGCGCTCCCTGGCCAGACGAATCAGCATCCGGTATAAAAACGTGGCAAGTCCAAGACGCTGGTAATTTTCGTCCACCACAAAAACCACCTCGGCAAGCGGATTTCCCGGAATTTTGATATAGCGTGCCTCGGCGATGATGCGACCTTTTCCCTCCTCTCCAACCAGCCCGACGATGGACATGACCTGGTTCCAGTCCACATTGACGTATTCTTGCATTTTGGCATGCGGCATGCTTCTGATGGTTTGAAAATACCGGTAGTATACCGTTTTTTCGGAAAACCGATAAAACAGATGGCGCATGCCTTCTTCATCTGAAGGTCTGATGGCTCTGAACCTGACGCTGAGATCATCCCCGACCGTATAGGTCTCAGCAATGTCTGCCGGATAGAGGCGTGCACTTTCTGCCAGAAAAATCTGGTCCTGATATAATATTTTATTCTCTTTTGCTTTTTGCACAAGGTTTGCCCGGTCTTCCGGATGGGCGATATCAATCAGGGCCTGGGCCCGCTCCCGGATGGTGCGCCCCTGTAAAAAGGCAACGCCGTATTCCGTAACGATGGCGCCCACCGATTCGAATGCGCCAAACTGGTTGGGCAGATCGACGAGAGACGGCAGAATGTTCGGCAACCCCTTTGGATCCCGGCTGGTCAGGGCAAAAATGGAGCGGCCGCCTTCCGACAGCTCTGCGCCGCTTAAAAAATCCATCACCTCGGCAGGTCCGGAGGCCACCGTGCCTTTGCCCGTGTATAGTCCGATGCGCCCGTATAAATCCACCTTTCTGGCCGCAACGACGGTGACAAATTTAGGGTTGCGGCCGATGATCAAAGGATTAAACACTTTATCGATGCGCTGGAACTCAACCAGCGGGTTGTTGTCCAGCCACTGCATGAGATCCGGCGTACCCAGGGCATAAGACGTCAGGGATTTGCCGCGATAGGTGTCTTTGCGGCGATTGGTGACTGCCCCGCTTTGTATGAGATCCATCAATGGGTCCGTAAAAAAAGGTGAATGTATTCCCAGGTGGCGCTTATTTTTCAATTGTTTGGCCAGCGACTCGTATAGGGGACCGATTGAAAATGCCAGGCAGCTTCCATCTTCAATCAAAGAGCCGACGTTTAAAGCGACCTGGTCCCAGATTTCATTGGTTTTCCAACGCTCCAAATAAATAGGCGGGTCTGCGGAACGGACCAGAAAATCAAATTCCGATACATGCACAAAGGTATCCCCGAAAGTACAGGGGATTTGCGTGCTGATTTCGCCCACGCCGATGGTGGCCTGTTCCAGAGCTTCGCGGGCCACATCAACGGCAATGCCGAGGCTGCAATATCCGGCTTCATTGGGAGTCGTAATCTGAACGACAGCAACATCAATAGGTGACAGGCGTGATTCGATTAATTGGGGAATTTTTACGAACCGGCTGGGTATCATGTCCACCCGGCCCTCTTCAATGGCTTCATTGGCAACCCAGCCGGAAAAAAAGGTTGTTAAACGGAATTTCTGAGATTGCAGTGTTTGCAGTGAAACAGCATCCCCGAAGCTGACCAGCTGGATCAGCTCGAGATCTTCCAAATTTTTGCTATTCGCGGTCATCAGATGTCGAACCATGGTCCTGGGTTCAGCCCCCGCTGTCCCTAAAAATATACTCATCCCGGGCTTGATTTTGCCGATCACGGTTTCCGGAGAAACGACTGTCGATTCCCAGTCGTCAATCATGATGGTTTCCATTTCTAATTACTATAGGACATCTCAAAATTAGCAGTTAATTTTGGAATACAGAGAAAAAAGTTCCGGCGGTTCTGTAAAGTTAAAAGTGCCTAAAATGCCTAAAGTTGAGGAATTCTGCCCGTCGAGAGCCTCAGGGTCGAACGATCATATTTTTAATAAAAGACGGAGCGCCACGCGGCGCAAGCGCCTGCGCTGCGCGAGCGAGACCGTAATTTTAGGCATTTTAGATCATTTTTAATTTTAGCTCATTTAGTGTTGTAAGCACTTTTTATGGATTTAAAACTGTACCATCGGGTGTTAAATGCATTTTTTAGATGGCTTCTAAATGGAGCTTTGTTTTTCAGACAAATTACATTAACCGAAATGATTCTAACCCCGTGCCTTTCATTTTCCCGGCCATAAGTATTCCCAATGCTTGATAGAATTCACATTGCTCTCGCTTCTCGCATTTCCATTAAAACTTCGTTAAATTCTTTTTGCCCCTGATAGAGTCGGCACATATCGATGAGGATCCCGGCGATTTGAGCCACGGCCTGTACGAAATTCACATCCTCCAGGGTGAACTCCCATTGTTCTGCGGAATAGACGCGCATAGAACCGATAAGGTTTCCGCGACTGTAAATGGGCACGGCCAAAATCGATGCGATGCCTTCTTTTTTTGCAGCGTCCAGGTATTGGATTCTGGGGTCATCGCTCACATCGTAAATCGCCACCGGTCCATCCGTCAGAGATTGGCCAATGGAGCGTATCGAGCTCAAAGGTCCTTTTTTTAAATATTCAGCGCTCAGCCCGCAGGAAGCGGCGACTTCCAGGGCCTTATTTTGGGGATCAATCAGAAACAGCGCACAGCCCTTTATTTCCAGTGATGTTTTTACGCTATCCACGGTTAACTGGACAACCTCTTCGGGCCTGTTGGACATGGACATCGCCTGGGTTACCTTGAGAAGCGTTTCGTAATTGATGAGTTGCCTTTTCATGTTGCCTCCTTTCTTCACAATTAAATTTCTAAAAATTTAAAGTTCGCGATTCATCCGCAACGCGTCCGAAGGCACAAAAGTTCCGCGAAATTTAATTTCCGGTCTTCTCTAAGGCATTTTCTAATAGCGTATTGACTTTGGCGATAAGCTGGTCATTGGAAAATGGCTTGGTAATATAGGCGTCCGCTCCCAGGGCCAGGCCCCTGGCGATTTCGGCCTCATCACCCCGGGCCGTTAAAAAAACGATTTTAAGGTTTCGATAATCGGGATTTAAACGCACAATTTCACAAACCTCCCAGCCACTAATTCCGGGAAGCATGATATCCAGAATCGCAAGATCCGGCTTGTATTTATAAATCACCTCCAGGGCATCTTCGCCGCTATTTGCGACCAGGACATTGTAACCTTGCTGCTCCATCAGAAACTGGATAGCCACCACGACACCCGGCTCATCATCCACGATCAGAATTTCTTTTGTCATCTGCTGTCACCTCTTTTTAGAGACCTTATGTTGATGTCGTTCATCAGCAGGCCGAAACAGGCTCCATCGGCGGCGAGGGGGTCGGCATGGTTGGGTTTAAAACCCTGATGGCCTTGGGGACCTCCTCTTAGATTAAGGTTGTCACAACGCAAGAAATCAGAGCTGAGAGTCCGCAGAGAAGAGTGAAATGAGAAGTAAGACCCGGTTCGCCTTGACAGATCCAAAACGGTTTTCAGGTCAGAAGGAGTGTGAATTCGGCACTAGATCGTTAGTTTATACACCATAAATTTGGAAATCGTCAAACAAAAAGGCAGCCATAAAATGGTGACTGCCTCTTTTTGAGGAAATAGAACGCTTGATCCAATCGCTTTATTTTTTAAAAAACATCCTGAATCTGATGCCGGCGCCTTCAAGTGAGGTTCGAACAATTTCGCCGTTTGCCATTATCGTTTTGCGGGTGCCGGGGAAATCAAATGTTATGGCGATCTCCTGGCCGACGAACAGGCGTTGCCGGGTGTCAATAAAAACACCGCCTGAACTGATATTGTTAATGGGCGCCTGAAAGTCGCTTTCCATGGTCCGGCAATCCGCAACCAGCAGACGGATTCCGTTGACTTTTTTGCGGGCATCTTTTCTTCTTTCTGAATTTTGGGTTTGGCCATTGGGGATGTAATTGCTGTACATTTTTGAAGGTGTCCGTGTGCGATTAACATTATTCCCGTATTATTTAATAATATCAGTTAGCTATACAAATAATATGCCAAACCCCTAACCGGCTGAATTTTTATGATTTTTATAAATTCAGCGCCTATTTGTCGGCTTAAAATTATACAAAATTTAACAGACCTGTGATTTTTTCTGCACGATCCACGGTCCATTATCCGGCACCGGTCTGGGGCATCTCCTCGTTGCCGAAGCTTCTGGGCACCCCCTCGTAAGGCGTTCGCCTCTTGGATTTCAGGGTTCTGGGATCCCGCATGGTCTTTAAAATGTCGATGCTGTCTTTTAGCCCCTTGTTGACCCGGCACATTTCCAGGCTCATGCCGACGATCTGCGCTACTGCCTGAACGAAATTAACGTCGTTTAAAGTGAATTCCCAGGGCTCGGCGGTGTAAACCCGCATGCAGCCGACCAGTTTTTCTCCAATAATAATCGGCACCGAAAGGATTGACGCGATGCCCTCTTTTATGGCGGCATCAGGATATTGAATCCGGGGATCATCGGCAACATCGAATATGGCTATCGGCTGGGCATCCTGAAGGGTTGCTGCAATCGAACGCAGTGCGCTGACGGGACCCTTGTCCAGATAATCGCTGCTCAGGCCATAACTGCCTGCAAGTTTGAGCTCCTTGCCCCTGGGACTAAACAGAAACAGCGT
>JBFFCW010000267.1:0-5769 GCA_041559695.1 Desulfobacterales bacterium | reverse complement strand
CTTTTAGACAAGATCACCATCGCCCAGGTCCACGGATACTGTATCGGGGGCGGATTATATATGTCCCTGTGTTGTGATATGACCATCGCTGCCGAAGATGCCAAAATAGGGCATTCAGAGCAACGGCTTGGGTTTTCCGGCGCCATGTATGTCTTTCCGCTTGAAGTCGCGCTCATCGGCCAGAAACGTGCCCGCGAGCTTCTGCTAACAGGCAAATTAATCGATGGGAAGGAAGCCGAAAGAATTGGATTGGTCAATCAAGTCGTTCCGGCAGATCAGCTCGAAACGGAAACCCGAAAGCTTGCCAGATCGATGACGCTGCTGCCGCGGGACGGAATTGCCATCGGCAAAGCGACGGCACGCCTGGCCTATGATTCAATGGGACTCAGCTCGGCCTTTGGTCAAGGCTACATCGGCCATACACTGTTTACGAATATACGATATGAACCGGGTGAATTTAATTTCATAAAACGTAGAAGAGATGTCGGCATGCGAGAGGCGTTTAAGGAAAGAGATGCGAGATATAAAGATCTGATCGAATAAGTTGGGATCGCTAAAGGTGCCGATTACGGCTTACGCTTTTTTTGAGGAAGATAAAAACTAGACTCGAGGAGGCCATTTATGAAACGCTTTGCTTACCTCCGGCCCGGCAATATGGAAGATGCCATTGCCGCCCTGCAGGCAAATGATGAACCGTATTTGCTTGCCGGGGGCACGGACCTGTTGATTGCAATGAAGACCAAGGCCGTAAAGCCCGAATGCCTCATCGACTTGAAAGGCATTCCCGGTATAGATGGCATTGAATACGATAACGGATTCAAAATCGGGGCACTTACGACCGTGCGGGATATTGAAGTTTCGCCGCTCATCCGGCAAAAGATCCCCGTTCTGAGCGAGGCGGCAGGAACCCTGGGCTCCATCCAGATCAGAAATCGGGCCACAATTGGCGGCAACCTGTGCCATGGGTCTCCGGCGGCGGATATGGCTGCCATTCTTCTGGCAATGAGCTGCGAAGTAAAAATTGCCAGCGATAACGGTACAAAAACAATGGGACTCGACTCGTTTTTTATCGGCCCCAACAAGACCGTATTGAATCGCAACGAGGTCTTGTCGCAAATCATTATTCCAAAAGAAATCGAGCAGTTTAAAGGCGTATACCTGAAACACGGGCCCCGCAAAGCCATGGATATCGGTATTGTCAACATCGCGATTCTATTGGATGCCGACGCCGGCAGTGGTTTTTGCAATCAGATTATGATTGCACTGGGAGCCGTGGCGCCCCGGCCGATCAGGGCCAAAAAGGCCGAAGCCCTGTTGAATGGAAATGAACTCAACCCCGCAGCGATTCAAAAAGCGGCAGCGGCGGCGGCCAACGAAACCAACCCCATAACCGATTTCCGTGCCTCTGCAGGCTACCGCAAGGACCTGGTAAAGAATTTAGTCGCAAAGGGAATTCATCAAATATGTGAATCCAACAACACCTGAAAACCGTTACCGCTCTAGCTTCCCTGCACGTCGGGGGGGGATGCGGGGCAAACCGTTTTTCGATCAATATCAAGGGGGGTAACATGGGGAGTAAGCATCGAATTCAAATTACGGTAAACGAAGAAGAATATGATCTCCTTGTTCATCCGAATCGGACATTACTGGATCTCTTAAGGTATGATCTGGGCTTAACCGGTACCAAAGAAGGCTGTGACGAAGGAGACTGCGGCGCCTGCACGGTTATCGTTAACCGTAAGGTGGTGACATCCTGCATTGTCTTGGCCGTCGAAGTGGATGGTGCAACCATTACCACCATTGAAGGAATGCAAAAAGGCGACGCGTTGCATCCGATACAGCAGGCCTTTGTGGACAGCGGAGCCGTGCAGTGCGGGTTTTGCACACCGGGCATGATTCTGACCACCAAGGCACTGTTGGATGAATTTCCAGATCCTTCAGAAGACGATATTAAACACTACCTGGAGGGAAATTTATGCCGCTGCACCGGTTATACAAAAATTATCGATGCCGTCAACAATGCTGTCCAATTATTGAAATGAGGACAGCAGAAAAGGAGTTTTGAAAATGGATAATTATTCCATCGTCGGAAAACGAATCCCTCACCGGGATGCCATGGAAAAAGTAAAAGGCAGCGCTGTTTTTACCTCCGACATCAAGCTAAGCGGCATGCTGCATGGCAAAATTTTAAGAAGCCCGGTGCCCCACGCGAAGATACGCAATATTAACATTTCGAAAGCTGAAAAACTCAAGGGCGTCAAAGCGGTGTTTACCGCCAAAGACGTACCGCTGATAAAATTCAGCATTTCACCCACCTGGGCGGACAAGTTGATATTAGCCAATAAAAAAGTGCGATATATCGGCGACGAAATCGCGGCCGTGGTCGCCGTGGATGAAGAAATTGCCGAAGAGGCGCTGGAATTAATTGAGGTAGACCTGGAAGAACTGCCTGCGGTCTTTGACCCGCTTGAAGCCGTTCAACCGGACGCTCCTCTGGTGCATGACGGCGTGGAGAAGAATATATCCAAAACCCTGTCGATGGAATGCGGCCATATCGAGGAAGGCTTTGCCGAAGCAGATATTATCCTGGAAGATACATTTCAAACCCAGGCGCAGTCCCATTGCAGTCTTGAAACCCACTGCTGCATTGCGACCTGCAGTCCGACCGATGAAGTTAACATGTGGGTCAATTCCCAGGCGCCGCATCCACTGCGGCAAAAACTGGCGGCAGCCTTAAATATTGATGCGGCCAAGATTCATATTACCACACCGGTTATCGGCGGAGGCTTCGGCAGCAAAATCGACCTGGAGCCCGCTCAGGCGTTGTGTGTGCTTTTAGCGAAAAAGACGGGCAAACCGGTCAAGATAGAACACTCGCGCAAAGAGCAGTTTATTGCCACCCGCATGCGCCATCCGACCATCAGCAAATTAAAATTTGGCGTGAAAAGAGATGGAACCATCGTGGCCAAGCAGGCGGAAGTGGTTATGGATAACGGGGCCTACAACAGTCATGGTCCCGCGGTTTTAGCTTACCATAATGTCATGTTCTCCACCCTGTACCGCGTCAAAAATATTAAATACGACGGCCGTCTGGTGTATACCAACAAAAACTGGGGGGGCGCCTGCCGCGGATATGGCGATCCCCAGACTTCTTTTGCTCAGGAGGTCATGCTGGACATGATCGCCGAAGAGCTCAATATGGACCCGATTGACCTGAGATTAAAAAATGCCAATATCCCCAATGAGGTAACCGCCAACGCGGTTCAGATTACCAGCTGCGGGCTCAAGGAATGTTTAACCCAGGCCCGGGATAAATCCGAATGGACCGCCAAAAAAGCCAACAGGCAAAAGCACCGTGGACTGGGCGTTGCGGCCATGATTTATACGGGCGGCGGCAGCATCGGGTCCGGTTTCAATTATTCCGGGGCAACCTTGCAGATGAATGCCGACGGCACTTTTCAGCTGTTGATGGGTGCCCTTGATATCGGCCAGGGATCCAATACCATCTTGACCCAGATGGCGGCTGAAATCATGGGTGTTGATCCGGTATCCATCAGCCTGACGACGGCCGACACGGATACGACCTTTCCGTGCATGGGCACCTTTGGGTCACGCGTTACATTTTGCGGCGGAAGCGCTGTAACCGAGGCCGCCCAGGGGCTAAAAAAACAACTCCTGGAAAGTGCGGCCGAACTGCTGGAAGCCAATATCGAAGATCTGAAAATGGAAGAGAAAACGGTTTTTGTCAAAGGCAGCCCGGACAAAGCCCTTTCCTATGCTGAAATCGGCGCTGCATCTTTTTATAAGAAGAAAAAACCGCTGGTCGCCCACGGGTATTATAATGGGCCGGATGTTCCGCCTGAGTTTAATCCGGTAACATACGAAGGATACCCGGCACCGGCCCTGGTTTTTGGGACTCATCTGGCAGAGGTCGAGGTCGATCCGGCCACGGGTAAGGTTGAAGTACTGAACTTTGTGGCCGCCCACGATTTAGGAAGGGCTATCAATCCTCTTTTAGTGGAAGGTCAAATTGAAGGCGGCGCGGCGCAGGGCATTGGCTGGGCTTTAATGGAAAACCTCCAATTTGAAAACGGAGAGGTTGTGAATCCAAATTTTCATGATTATAAAATGCTGACCATTAAAGATGTCCCCAAAATATCGTCTCTGCTGGTAGAAACGGTCGATCCCAACGGCCCCTTCGGTGCCAAGGGCATCGGGGAGTGTGCCATGGTACCCACCGCACCCGCAATTGTGAATGCAATTTATGACGCCGTGGGTGTAAGAATCAAGGACCTGCCGGCCACCACCGAGAAGGTTTTTCAGGGGCTGAAAACACAGAGATCAGACCAGGAGAATTCAACATGAACCAGACGCTTGACGGAATTAAAGTCGTTGAGCTGGCCCAGTATATTTCAGGTCCCTACTGCGGAATGCTGCTTGCCGGATGGGGCGCGCAGTTGATGAAAATCGAAGGGCCTGCAGCTGGAGATATATCCCGGCGCTGCGGCCCGTTTCCAAAAGACAATCCCCATATTGATAAAAGCGGCTTGTTCCATTATTTGAATCGTAACAAGCAAGGCACAACGCTGGATATTCGTGACGTCACCGGACGCGAAATACTTTTGGAACTGATTAAAGATGCCGATGTGCTGATCGAAGACATGCTGCCCGGGGTGGCGCAAAACCTGAAACTGGATTATCGAAACCTGAAAGCCGTCAACCCCGGACTGATCGTTGTCTCTATCACCCCTTTTGGTCAGACCGGTCCCTATAAAGATTATAAGGCCTATGCCATCAATGCGAGTGCCCTGGGCGGTATGAGCACCATCGTCGGGGAGGCGCAGCGAGAGCCGCTGACCCCTCCGTTTGCCCTGGGCCACTTCCAAACCGGAATTATTGCCGCCAATGCCGTCATGTTCGCATTAATGGCCAGACGAAATGATGCGCAAGGACAGCATGTTGATATCTCCGAGGCAGAATCATGGGCAATTTTCCATACCGGCAACGTTGTATCGGCATTCATTTATAGCGGCAGGAAACGAACCCGCACGGGACATCGCACCTATGCGCCCTATCCCTACACGCTGTTGCCCTGCAAGGACGGTTACATTTCCATGATCGCATTGCGCGGCTCGGAATGGAAGCGATTCCTCGAAATTGTCGGCGATGGGAAGGTGCCGCAATGGTATGCATCCGATGATAGATTTAAAGACCGTTCCAAGGCCGGCATGGAATACGCCGATGTTCTTGACGGCCTTCTGTCACCGTGGCTGCTGTCCCATACGCGACAGGAGATATTTAGCCGTTGCCGGGAAAAACATGTTCCCTTCACCCCGGTACGAAACATGGATGAAGTGGTAAATTGCGAACACCTCAATAACCGGCGATATTTTGAAACGATCCAATGCGCTGAAGCGGATCCGTTTAAATGTCCGGGACCCCCGGTGCGATTCTCCGAAAGTAAATGGAATTTAAATCAAACGGCGCCATCGCTGTCTGAACACAACCACCCGGTTTATTGTGACCACCTGGGGTATTCAAAAGATCGCGTGGCGCAACTGGAAAAGATGGGTGTTATCTAAACGCATCCATATTTTTGTCTATGAATACAGTGATTGACTGCTCAAAAAAAGAATCTGTGGCGATCATCACCTTCTGTCGTTCGAAGGCCGGGAACGCCATCGGCACCCGGATGTCTGCTGAGTTAAAAGACATCCGCACAGAAATTCAGCGGGATAAGACCGTTAAGGTCGCCGTCATCACCGCTGG
>JBFFCW010000266.1:0-5812 GCA_041559695.1 Desulfobacterales bacterium | reverse complement strand
GCCCGGGAAGTGGCCATTGAATTCAGAAGCTTTTCCAAAACCGCCGGATTTACCGGGACCCGCTGTGCCTATACGGTTGTGCCGACATCCTGCACAGCCTACACCGCCAAAGGCGAGGCCCACTCGGTCCATGATTTATGGTTTCGGCGTCAGTCCACCAAGTTCAATGCGGTTTCCTATCCGGTCCAGCGAGCGGCGGCGGCCGTTTACAGCGATGAGGGCCGGGCGCAGGCCAAGGCCCTGATTGAATATTATCTTAAAAACGCGGCGCTGATCCGAGCAGAAATGGAAGCCCTCGGCTATGAATGCGTGGGCGGCGAAAACTCCCCCTATATCTGGATTTATGGTAAATCCGATTCCTGGAAATTTTTTGATCTGCTCCTGGAAAAAGCCGGCGTGGTTTGCACGCCGGGTGCCGGTTTTGGCAAATGCGGCGAAGGATTCATTCGCATCAGCGCATTCAATAACTATGAAAACGTTCAACTCGCAATGCAAAAAATCAAACAGGCACTCATTTAATTAGCTTATCACCGCAGAGGGCGCAGAGTTTTTTATAAAAGTTTTTTCTCTGCGATCTCTGCGCCTTTGCGGTGAAATATCATTCAATCAAGAGACAGCGCTCAATGCTTTCGGGCATCTGTAGAAATTTTTGCCGGAAGCAGAACCAGAAAGTAGAACGGAGAAACAAACAATGCCGATGTCACTATCATTTGAAAACCGACTCTTACCCGTGCTGGATGAGATCATCGATCATTTCGGAACGCCGTTTCACATCTATGATGAAGCCGGCATCCGCGGAACCGGGCAAAATTTTATAAATGCATTCTCGCGACTGAATGGATTCAGGGAATATTATGCCGTCAAGGCCCTGCCCAATCCGAGTATCCTGCGGATCATGCGAGATCTGGGATTCGGCTTTGACTGCAGCTCGATTCCGGAGCTGGTGCTCAGCCGCCAAATCGGCGCCCGCGGCGAAGATATCGTGTTTTCTTCAAACAATACCACCCGGGAGGAATTTCATGTTGCCGCGGCCGACGGCGGCTGTATCTTAAATCTGGATGACACCTCCCTGATTGCAAAAGTTCCCCGGATGCCCGAAACCATCAGTTTCCGTTACAACCCCGGGCCCCGCCGAACCGGCAACAGCATCATCGGTGATCCTGCGGAATCAAAATACGGGGTGGCCCACGAGCAGATCGTTCAGGCGTATAAGGCGGCCCGGGACCTGGGCGCCCGACGATTCGGGCTGCACACCATGTTGATATCCAATGAGCTGAGTTACGCCTATATGGTCGAAACCGCGGCGATGCTGCTGGAAGTGGCGGAGTGGGTTTCAACAGAGCTGAATATTGATTTTGATTTCATCAACCTCGGCGGCGGACTGGGGATTCCCTATCAACCCGGGCAAGCGCCGCTGGATATCGATTCGATGGCTGTTGAAATATCCGATCTTTTCTCAAATTTTAAAAAACGAAACGGCTCTGTACCGCGGTTTTTTATCGAAAGCGGCCGTTACATGACCGGCCCCCACGGCGTTCTGGTGACCACCGCCATCAATCAAAAAGACATCTATCGAAAATACATCGGTGTGGATGCCTGCATGTCCGCCCTGATGCGGCCGGCCCTTTACCGCGCCTACCACCACATTACCGTCCCCGGAAAGCATCCGCAGCAGCACTTTGAGAAAGTGGATGTGGTCGGCTCACTGTGTGAAAACAATGACAAATTTGCCATTCAGCGGCGTCTTCCCGGGATCCAGGATGGCGACCGTTTGCTGATTCACGATACCGGCGCCCACGGCCATGCCATGGGGTTTAACTACAACGGCCGCCTGCGGCCCAAAGAATTGCTGCTGCGCCCAAACGGCGCTGTGGAGCTGATTCGACGCGAAGAAACCGTCGAGGATTACGTTGCCACCCTGAATTACGCGCCGCAGGTGCTGCTGCCAGATATGCAAAAACGAAATGCGGCTTAATTTATCCGCAGATTACGCCGATTTAGTTAATATGATATCTCACCGCAGAGGCGCAGAGAGCGCAGAGAAAAAATTTCTTTATTAAAAAAAATACCCTGCGACCTCTGCGTCTCTGCGGTGAAAAAAATCTACATAAACAAAACAAATGATAAAAATAGGACCGGCAGGATCCGGCGGACTGGGCAACCTCAAAGGCATTCAAAAGGTTGCCCGCATGAAGCTGGATTGCATGGAGGTGGAGTTTACCTACGGCGTGCGGATGTCCATGGATGCCGCCCGGGAAGTGGGGGCGCTGGCAAAGGCAAAGGGCATCAGCTTATCGGTTCACGCGCCCTATTACATCAACCTGGCATCCGATCAGAAAGAAAAGATCGTTGCCAGTAAACAGCGCATCCTGGATTCCTGCGAAAGGGCCGCCGCGTTTGGCGCCCGCAGTGTGGTTTTTCATGCCGGATTTTATCAGAAGAAAACGGCTGAGCAGACCTATGCGCTGATCAAAAAAGCAATCCTAGAAATCCAGAAAAAGATTTCTAAAAACAAATGGAAAGTGCAATTATGCCCAGAAGTTACCGGAAAACCCTCGCAGTTCGGCTCGGTGGAAGAGCTGCTGAAATTGATCAAGGAAACCGGATGCGGCATCTGTGTTGACTTTGCCCACCTGTATGCCAGGCAGCAGGGCGACATCGATTATAGCCAGATCTTAAAGAAGCTGCCCAAAAAATTTCACGCCCACTTTTCGGGCATTGAATACGGCCCCAAAGGCGAGCGCAAACATCTGAAGACCACCAAAAAATTCTTTGAACCCCTGGCCGATGCGTTACTTAAAACCAAACGCGACGTCACCCTGATCTGCGAATCGCCCCAGCCATACAAAGATGCCGCCATGATGAAAAGAGTTATTGTAGGAGAAATCGATTCAGCCCATTGAAACTGTCACCTTTTCTTTTGCGTTAATAAAACCGGATGCACATACCGCTTCGCACAGCCGGCAATCATTGCAGTAGTTCTCTTCCACCGGAATCGGGTCGGTCGGAATTAAGTCGGCTGCGGTTACGACGGAACCCAGGATGATGGCAGCGCCGTTGGCCTTTGTCAGCACATTACCGGAAAGCCCGAAACGGCCAACACCGCAGCGAACCGCCAGATAGCGGTGGGATATGGGCGGGATCTCGTCATATATTCCGTTTTGGGTATCCGTCCGGTAGTCAGTATTTGCCGTTAACGGCACAGTCGGATGGCCTTTATGTTTTAGATAATTGGCGATCTCCATCGATATCCCGCTGGCCATGACATTCGTGCGGATGTTATTTTGAAAATGAGCAGCGTGATCCTTTTTGTTGAACCACGGCTCTATGAAGCCCTGGTCGAGGGGCAGCGCAAAACTAACCGCCGATTTCGCATCCGACAGAACATAGGTCAGATCCGTTGAAGGCGGCCCTCCCGCAAGCATTTCGCTGGTGACGATGCCCACGACTCCGGCCCCGTAACAGCGCGCCCGTTCCATGACGCTTCTTGTTATCTTTTCCATACCTTAAGATTCCTCTTAAGCATCACTGATGCGTTCAAAAACTTTTTTGACGGCCGCAAAGTCCTGGTCGGCCAGACCCTGTCCCATGCTCTGGCGGTAGAGCTGGAATACGGTGTGCCCGACTTTTGCTTGAGTAATTATTTAGTCAAGTTACAGTTTAGGTGAGAAAATCACTTATAAATAGTTCTTCTTAAGTGAGTGTGGCTTTCAAGCAACTCATTCTTTTTAGAAAAATCCCTTATTTTTCTGTTTTGCTAGAGCGATTATTTCCTCATGAGGTATTCCCGTGCTTACAAAAACACTTTCCATTTCTACAGAAACATCAACGAGTTTATTTTTTTCTCTTTTACAGAAATTTTTAAATTCACCGCTGCAATCTTCAACCATTCTCAAAACTCTATGGTAATAAAATCGTGGAACCCGTTGTTTTTCGTGCCTCCAGGTCACGGTGGGCCTTGGCAGCCTCAGACAGCGGATAGGTCTGGTTAATTTCTATTTTAACCGCCCCCTTTTGCACCACTTCAAACAGGTCCCGCGCATGCGCCAGCAAGTCGTTCCGATCGGCTGTATAGGTCATTAAACTCGGGCGCGTTATGATCTTACAACCCAATATCCCTAAATCAAACGGTGCAACAGAACCGGAAGACTGGCCGAAGCTTACCATCATGCCATAGGTCTGCAAACATTCCAAAGATTTCATGAATGTAGCCTGACCAACTGAGTCGTAAACTACGTCCACTCCTTTACCTTCGGTGATTTCCCGAGTTCGTTCAACAAAATCCTCTTCATTGTAAAGGATCACATGGTGGCAACCATGGGTGCGCGCCAGTTCTGCCTTATCTTTTGAGCCCACAGTTCCGATGACCTTCGCCCCTAAGTAATTCGCCCACTGACACACAATCAGTCCCACCCCTCCGGCGGCTGCATGGATTAAAATGGTGACACCGGCTTTAACGTCATAGCAGCCACGTAGCAGATAGCGTGTGGTCATTCCCTGCAACATCATAGCAGCGGCCTGCTGGGTGGAAATTGAATCCGGCACTTTAACCAGGCGATGGGCCGGAATCAGACGTGCTTCGGCATAGGCTCCTGGCGGCTCCGAATATGCAACCCGATCACCAACCGAAAACTCTGATACGCCTTCACCAATTTCTTCTACGATGCCGGCGCCTTCTACCCCCGGGACGGTGGGCAGGGATGGTAAAGGATATAAACCTGTCCGGTGATACACATCGATAAAATTCAAACCGACAGCTTCATTCCGTACCAAGATTTCACCAGCTGCCGGGTGTCCAGGATCGAAGTCCTCCCAGAGCAATACCTCGGGCCCGCCCGTTTTATACATTCTAATAGCTTTTCCCATAATCTGTTACCTCCTTTATTAAACAAAACATAATTAGCTATTAGGAAATTATCAAGACTGCCTGATATTATGCCAATTTTAATGGTCAATCAAATCTTTAACTGGCCGTCTGCCGAGACGGCGTCTTAGCTGGTGAAAAAAGGCCGCCTCTTGATCTGTTTTTTATTGGCAGCCGGAGCCGCAATCAAAACGCTGGCTTTTTGCTTCATTAAAAAACATCCTTTTAAAATTCCGGTTCATTTTCGAAATCTTCCCAATTGTCGATAACACTTGAAAATACGGTTTCAAGGTGCTCTTCCATAGCTGCCGCTGCACGCCCGGGGCTTCGATCACAGACAGCTTCAATGATGATTTCATGCTGTCGGGCGCATTTTTGGACCTTCCCGGGCAATATGAGGGAAAAACGCCTTAAATCTTGCATGTACTCCAGCAGTGTTTTCATCAATTCCACGACGATCTGGTTTTTAGAGATTTCGGGTAGAAGGATATGAAAGCGCGTGTCAATTTCTCTGAAGCAATATTTGTTATTATTTGAGGACAAACAGTCATTCGTTTCTTTTATAAAATGCTTTAGTTTTTGCTCATCCGATTTGGTGCATTGTTGGGCGGCCCATTTCGCCATAGCTGTTTCAAGAATTTGCCTTACTTGAAAAAGACTCGCGACCGAGTTCCGATTGAAAATCAGTTGGTTAGACAGCTGGGTCGCGACTGTGTTGGAGTCGATCGAGGCCATAAAAATCCCGGAGCGATGTTTAATTTCAAGTATACCAAGACCGGATAGATTGTTAACGGCATCTCTAACAATGGTTCGGCTAATTCCGAATTTTTTGGCCATTTCTCTTTCTGGAGGAAGTCTGTCGCCAGAGCTAAGTTTATGATATTTAATATAATTTTTTATATTTTCTACAGTTTTTTGGCGTAAAGTCTGGGTTTCAGTCCTGGGATT
>JBFFCW010000265.1:0-5821 GCA_041559695.1 Desulfobacterales bacterium | reverse complement strand
CCTCGACATACAACAGTATGCCTCCGGTTTTAAACTAGGCCCCGCCGCGATCTTGAACCAAAATCCTATTTTTGAGATACGTTCTAAATACTGAATCGATAACTGTCAGGGGGGCGGGATGATTCATGCAGTTTTAAAAAGCGGCTTGAAGATTATTCGTTGCCTGCCGCGGCGACCTGTCCGGCGAAGTTTTAACGAAGCCGCAAGCTCGACAGAGCGAAGACGGGTTTTGGCATGCCTCCCGTGCCTCCTGAGTTTGCTGTTATTCATGCCCGCGTTCTCGGAGGGCAGCACGCCCGCCGGCGTTCGCATCACCCAACCCCGCAACGGTTTTTATATCAACCGCTATAATTTTGATGCCTATCTGATCAGTGGGACCGCGGGCCCCGGCAAAGCGGTGGCCATATTTGCCAACGGCATTTTACTGGAAACCGCCCCCACCGATACCCGGGGCCGATTTTCAGTTCAAATCGATTTTTCAAATCAGATCGAGGGCCCGCTGACCCTGCTGGCTTTTCAGGAAGGCCTGAGGTCGGTTCCGCTGACCGGGACCTATGATATGACGCCTCCTGAGATAACCGCGGCGGCAATCAAAGCAGAATCCATCTCCCTGACCTTCAATGAATCCAATCTGAAAAATGCCGGGCAGGAGGAAAACTACCGCTTCAGCCCGTCGCTGAATTTTAGAACACTGGGCGGGTCGGACGATATTGCCCGCATCGATGACGTCAGCTATCGGCTTTCGATGAAATCGATTCCGCAGCATGAAATCGTCACCCTGACCCTCAGCGGCATAACGGATGCGGCCGGCAACAGGGTAGATTCGACACCGCTGACCCTCAACGACGGCGACGCCGACCGCATGGCCGACATCTGGGAAGCCCGGCACGGTTTAGATCCGGTGATGGCCGACGGGCTGCCGGATGATGACGGCGACGGCTTCTCGAATTATCAGGAATACCTGGCGCGCAGCCATCCGTTCGCAGCGCTGTCCGCGCCGATTGAAATTCGCGATTCCATTCCCCAAGACGATGCCGGTATCGTAAACTCTGCCCGGGTGCCGGATGAGACCGGATTTGCCGTCCTGGTTCGCTCGGCTCACGGAATCGATACCCAGGCGCCCGCAGCCGTCCGGTTTACGATCGATGACGGCCTGCACCCGCCTTATGTGCGTGATTTGAGTTCCGATGCCGTTCGTACGGTAACCCTCAATGAAGATCCGGCTGAACAGGCCACCTTCCTGTGGGCGGTTTATGATCGCTTCCTGGAGCCGTTTATGGCGACGAGCTATCCCCCCGATGCCGATATATCTATAAAGGTAGCGGTGCGGGATATTCAAAACAACCTTTTGCAGCCGCAGCCGTTCGCATTTAAAATTGAAACCCGTGCCCAAAACGCGGCTTCCGGCCAAAACCTCCCGCAAACCGACGACTATGATATCGACGATCCGTATTCCGGCGATCCCAATCTCTATGATGCCGGCATCGAAATCATCGACGGTGCGCTTTCCGGTGCAAAGGTGGTTTACAGCAGCCGGGAGCCGCAGATACCGGCATTCGGGTCTGCGGATGGGATCGAGGAGATAAACCTGGCCGGGATCCGGGCGGCAGGCCCGCCGCTCAACTTAAGGCCGCACACCGTCTTTGATGTTCCGGTCAAACTGTTTATACCTGTAATGGACGATGTGGGAATCACGACTGCGGGTCTGGCCTATCACGACGGCACCCAATGGCTGCCGGCCGCGGATGCCGACGGCAATGTTCTTGCCGGTGGGGAAGGGTGGTTGGTGCCCGGCTCCAGGGTCAATCACACGGATAGCCGACCGGCCCTGATCGAAGTGCGGGTGTACCACTTTTCCGGGGTCCAGGCCGTAATTGGCGGAAGTGGAACGACAGAGGAAGAGGAAAAACCACCCCACCACGGGTCCGGTGCGGTCGTCTATGCCACCTGTTTTATAAATACCACCGCCGCCGGAGGTGCGGATTTTGGATTTGTTGCCTTTATCTGGGTTATTATTGCTATTCTGTTGATTTATTTCGTGCAGCATCTCAAAGAGCGCAGGGGGTAAGATTATCGTTTTGATTTTATTTTTCAGACAGGATTAACAGGATTATTAGGATTTTTTTCTTTATCTCTTCCCGGATGGAAGTGATAAAACTCAATCCGCTTTCAGCGGAATAAAATGATTTACATAATTAATTGTTCTTCGATCCTTATTACATTACGATTAAAACAGACTTATTCAATTACCTGGTCATATTTTTTTATTTTATTCGCCGAAGGCGATTGTGTATTCTCAGTTTCTTCTGGAAACTGAAAATGCAAAATTAAAATCTTGTAAATCCTGTAAATCCTGTCTGAAAAAAAGACTGAAACCAATTTAACCCATTAAACAAATCAAACCAATATAACTTATAAAGGATTCTTTATTCTTTTCACCTTTCGCGGGCTGATGAGACCCTTTGCGGTGAAACGGGCGCTGCGCTCATGATACATCTCGTAGCGGCGCTGGATAATTTCCCACCGCTGTCTGGCCCGCCGCATCACGACCGCTATGCCCTTCAGCAGCACTAACAGCACCAGCCCAAACGCCAGCTCCCGGCCGTGAATTACTTTCCAGACCGGGGTGGCCTGTTTTTTTCCATCCCCGCCCGGTGAAGCGGCGGTGGAAATAAAGCAGGTGACGCCTTCGGCAGCTTCTTCACCGGAGTCAGAGACGGACCCGCTCGAATCGGCCGAAACGCCGACACCGGATGGATCGACAATGATTCCGTTTGCAACTCCGTCGGCATCGCCATCTCCGCCATCTTCGAGATACAGGGTCACGGCGTAGCGGTCCTCGCTGAAATCGGTCTGGGTGCTGTAGTCGGTCCAGGTGGCCTCGATAGGGTCATATTTAAACCAGCGGCCGTCCTGCGGCGCCGGCTCGGAAAAATGGATGGTAATTTCAGCCTGGTCACCGGGCTGATCCATGATTAATTTAAAATTGATCAATCCAAACGGGAAATAGTTCGGCGTGCTGGCCGCGCTGGCGGCGCTATTGATGCCGCTTTCGTTCTCGGCCGAAATGGACGCAATTCCGACGACCGTGCTGGAATTGTTAAAGCTGATGCCCAGAGATTGGTTTTCGCCGGTTATTACGCATTTGATCGTATTTTGATCAGAATCCCAGTTGCCGTCGCCGTCGAGGTCTGAAGGTGCTGTTACCTCCTGATCATCGGGGATTCCGTTGCTGTTGGTGTCGTCGGGATCGACCTGGGTGGTAAAAGACCTGTTGGCTGACCACGGAGATGGTGTGCTGTGATTGTCATAATGCCGGGCCTGCCAGTTATAGTCTTCGTTATCGTCTAAAATCAGTTTGGGCACATCTATCTGCGTCAAAGAATATTCACTGGTAATATCGAAGACACAGACATTGTCGGATTGTCGGTGAATCCGCCACTGGGTTGCGGAGTGAAAATCACCGGAATTGGGGTCAAAGAACGCACCGGTCTTAAGCAGCGGGGTCAGCGTCACCACCTGGTTATTGGCCGGCGCTGCCAGGCCGGGGGCATCCGGTTCGAGGTTGTCCTGGGAAGCCACCGGATTGGTGCCCGCATAGTATTCATCCAGATTGCTGAGGCCGTCGCCGTCTTCATCACCGGCGGCGTCATCGATCAGCGGATTAAAGCCGTACTGGTTTTCCCAGGTATCCGGCATCTTGTCGCCGTCGTCATCCTGATCGGCATTGTTGCCAATACCGTCGCCGTCGGTATCAATGGCCTCGGCCGGGTCTGAAGGGAATGCATCCTGATAATCCGGAACGCCGTCGCCGTCTGTGTCTCTATACGGCACCGTATAGGATATTTGATTGGAATAACCGCTCTCATTGCTGCTGCCGTCATAGGCGGTGGCCGCAAAATAATAGGTCTTGCCCTCATCCAGTCCCGTGAGGGTGTAGGTGGTCGTTTTACCCACATCTTTGCTGGAAGTATAATTACCGCTGGACGTGCCCCAGTAAATCTTATAGCCGACCAGCTCGGGCTCCGTATTGGGGTCCCATTCGAGGTCAACGGTCGCGGCATGCGTGGCTGTAGCAAAAGCCGCCATACTTAAAAAGCATGCTAACATGATAAACGGCACACGTCGCACGTCGCACGGCGCACGGTTTGATATACCGGTGTCTTTTGCTGCAGATTGGATTTTAAGAAGTGATTTTGCCTTGAGCTTTGAGCCTTGCGCCTTGAGCCTGTCTTTTAAAGACAGCGACTGGCGAGAACGACACCCAAAATACGTTAAAACCTTATTCCTGTTGATTCGCAACCCTTTCACTGCAACACCTCCGTTGAGATTCGTCCAGAACCGACCGAGACGCACTCAACTGAAGTGCTGCCCATCGCCGCGTCACAGCGTCTTGCGACGACGGGTTCCCGCCCGGCAGCCCTGCTGCCTTTCCATCCCCCCGGTTTAAGGCCAGTGGCTTTGCGTCCCACTCTTTCAGGTGGTTTGCCTTTTCGAGCTTTACAGATTGCTCTTCGGCTGACTATGCAACCGCGCTTTATAGAGCAAAACAGATGCCAATCCTGATTGTAAAAGTCGAGATGAGTTTCAGCAGAACAAAAGACGATTTCGCAAGAATCAAAATGCCGT
Source organism: Desulfobacterales bacterium (assembly GCA_041559695.1). Classification (GTDB taxonomy): domain Bacteria; phylum Desulfobacterota; class Desulfobacteria; order Desulfobacterales; family JAHEIW01; genus JAHEIW01. The sequence goes on along the minus strand of JBFFCW010000265.1, from coordinate 1,192 downwards.
TAAATTTAGGGGAATTAAGCGGAAATATGTTTTCGTAAAAATTTGAAAATATTTTTCAGTGGTTTCCTGTTTGGGAATCTTTTACTATAGATATAGATCAAAATTATAATTTTGTATAACTAGTCCGTATGATTTAAAGCACGTAAGTAAGTTACACTCCATGGACTGAACCTCCATCATTCGCAAGAGAATGAATTCAGCCGGTATCGTGAATTTATTTAAGTTAGTCAATTTGACCCAGTACGCGCCAATTATGGTTTTACGGCAACCGGATGTGCAGCACCCTCTTGCGCAGGATAAGATTTGACGCACAGCCGGTGAGTAAAACACAGTTATTATTCACCATATATGCCCGGCAGGCTTTTGCTTCTTTTAATTACGGAATCCGGATTGGAATTACATGTTGGTTATCGAAGCCATTTTTCAATCGGAGCCATTGCATTTTGCCACCATACTAGGAAAAGAAGGTTTCAGGTGTCAGTGTTCAGGTGTCAGGAAAAATAAAGACTGAAGGTTGAGCAAAAAATTTGCCTGACACCTGGCACCCGACACTGAAACCTTTTATTAACCTCTGTATTTATTAAAATGATTTTGTTATACTTATTCTTTATATGAAGACACTTTCAAAAGTCGAATCTGAATTGGTTTGGAGGTTTTAAGAATGAATGCCAACAACGGGGTAAAACCTCACGGCAGTGAACTGGTTGACCTGCTGGTGGATGAGGAGCGTGCCCGCCTGCTCAAGGAGATCGCCCTCAATTTGCCGGATATTACCTTAAACGAACGGCAAATGTGCGATCTGGAATTGATGGCGACAGGTGCCTTTTCGCCGTTAAAAGGTTTTATGACCCGCTCCGATTACGAATCTGTTCTCGACCGCATGCGGCTTCAGAACGATATCCTGTGGCCGATTCCGATTTGCATGGATGTCGGCGAGCTTCAGGCCCGCAGCCTTGAAGCCGGCCAGTCGGTCGCCCTGCGGGACCCGGAAGGCTATCTGCTTGCGGTTATGCACATTGAAGATATCTGGCCAATTGAGCGCGAGAAGGAAGCGCGGCTGGTTTACGGCACCCTCGATCAAGCCCACCCCGGCACGGATTATCTGTATAACAGCTCCGGCGATTACTACATCGGCGGCAACCTGGAAGTCTTAAGCCCGCCACTGCACTCGGATTTTAAGCAGCTGCGCATG
>JBFFCW010000264.1:0-5822 GCA_041559695.1 Desulfobacterales bacterium | reverse complement strand
GTCGGTCTTTATGACTGGAGCCCCCCGGTTGATATTTATGAAACCACAGATGGGATCGTTCTGAAAGTAGAGCTTCCCGGCATTAACAAAGACGATGTATCGGTTGAGGTTAAAGACAATGTACTGACCCTCAAGGGCGAACGACTGCTGGATCCGGAAATCAAGGATGAACATTATTATCGCAAGGAAAGAAGTTTTGGCAAATTTAACCGATCCTTTTCGCTCCAGGAGACGATCAAACCCGATTTGATAAAAGCATCGTTTAAAGACGGGGTTCTGACAGTAGAGATTCCCAGACCCGAGGAGGCAAAACCAAAACAGGTAACCGTAGATATTGAATAGATCATTTCCCGGGGCCCGGCAGCCTTGAGTAACGGGCCCTGCGTTCTCATCTCTCGCCCTTTCGCCCGCAAGCCAAAATAGCGCTTCGCTCGCACCTCAGTGTATAACAACAGACCTTTGGATTGATTTGAAAAATACCGCTTTTTTGCCCGGCAGGGTTACGGAAAAAAATTGCCCTTTTAAAATAAATGCCGTATGAATCAACCATGGCCACCGAAAACAAGCGTACACATCATCTTGTTATCGGTTCCCAGTACTTTCTGTATTTTGGTGTGCTGGGAATTTTTCTACCCTTCTTCAACCTCTATTGCTACCACCTGGGATTCAGCGGCTTTCGAATCGGAATCCTATCTGCAGTGCGTTCGGTAGCACTCGTTCTTTTCCCCCTTATCTGGGGAGCGTTGGCCGATCGTCTCAACGCCCGCCGACCGATCTATATCCTGAGTTGTTTCTGCAGCGCCCTGATCTGGATGCTGTATCTTTTTACCGTTGATTTTTGGCCTATGCTGGCTATTACCATCTTTTACGGAATGTTTTTTTCCCCGATCATATCCTTTCTGGAAGCATTTACCATGGATATTCTGGGAAAAGAGAAAAAAAGTTACGGCCGAATCCGGGTCTGGGGATCGATCAGTTTTATCGTGGTCGTGCTGGCACTGGGCAAGATCATCGACCTGTATTCGGTGGAAATGATTGTCGTTCTTATCCTGGCGGGATCGTTGATGCTGTCGGTAATTTCCACGCAAATCCCCGGCATACAGATTGCTAAAAAGAAACGATTGCCCAGGGGCGCCAAAAGCCTGTTGGACAGACATGTGCTTGTATTTCTGTTTTGTGCTTTTTTAATGCTGGTCAGCCACGGGGCCTATTACGGCTTTTTTTCGATTCATCTGGAAAATTTGGGGTTCGGAAGCACCTTTATCGGATTGACATGGGCATTGGCATCCGCTGCCGAGATTCTGGTTATGCTCCGATCGGATCAAATCTTTAACCGCTTTTCGATTAAGGCCGTCTTGATCTTTTCATTTATGGTCGCCGCCCTGCGGTGGTTCATTCTGTTTTTTGTCCAATCGGCAGCAGCAATCTTACTTTCCCAGGTTCTGCACGCGGTGACCTACGGCACATTTCACATCGCCAGCATCCTGTATATCGATCGCCTGGCGCCGGATAAGACCAAAACCCTGGGCCAGGCGGTAAACAATGCCACCAGTTATGGTCTGGGTTTGATGGTGGGTTTCTTTTTCAACGGCTATTTGTACGAAATTACCGGATCCTTTGCCCTGTTTATGGTCAGCTCCCTGATCGCATTATGCGGCGGCCTGATTTTCTGGGGGTTTTGTCTGGTGGATCGTGACCGCAAAACTAACTAAAGGTGTCAGGTGTCAGGATTACGAACCGGAAGATGTCAGGAATTATCAGATTCCGCAGGCTGACAACTGAAACCTGATTCTAATCTCCTCTGGAGGGGAAAAACACATACCGCAGCCAGTGCAGCAAGGTATTGTCACCCAACAACTGCCTGTCCAACTGATCCACTTCATCAAAAAGATTGGAAGCTTTTGAAAACCATTGCTTGCGGGTCGTAAATGCTTCTCCAGCGTCAAGATGCTTGACAACCTGCGCTGGATTTCCGGCGGCAATGCAATTGGCGGGGATGGAATTCGCTACCACTGCCCCGGCACCAACAATACTGTTTTCACCGATGGTAACGCCTTTACAGATAATGGCGCTGTCTCCGATCCAGACGTTATCTGCAATATCAATTGGACCTGTTTTCCCGAAAGCAATCCGGTTATAGACATCATGCCAATCGGAATCGGTAAGATAAGAACCGCTGGCAACCATGCAGTTATCACCAATGCGGATTTGTGAGGCCGAACTGATCCTAACACCCGGACAAAGCAGGCAGTAATCGCCGATACGAATTCGACCACCGACCTGTTTGTCTGCCCAAACGGACAGCCGCACCCTATTATCTGAAGCGGCAATAATGGAAACATAATCACCGATATCAATGGGAAAGCCGAATACTTCTACATACCAGGGCTTAACAATTGTCGCGGAATTGCCAAGGGAAGCAAAATGGGGAAGCAAAAAATGCCGGGTATAAAATCTTTGAAACTTCGATAGCGCTCTTTTTAAAAAATATGGGCGGTGATCTTTCTGCAAGGATTTTAATCCTATTATTAGGTTAACCACAGAGATTAATTTTTATAACACGCGGCGCCGTAATAAAAACCTAAATATTTTCTCGGTGAACGCTGTGTGCTCTGTGGTCGGACAATTCAAATGGATATTATCACCGATTAAGATGCACCCATTTGTTAAGAAGCGAAAAATGGCGAAAGCTCAGAGGTCACCCAGAATTGATGACTGAAGAGCCCACTTGCAGGTGTTAGATTGTAAATCGCATCCGCAGCCATCAGCGCCACCGCATTGGTCCAGGTAATCTTATCTTCCGGCCAGATGACCAGATCCGGGCAGGTAAATCCGCACCAGTAGGATCCGTCTTCATAGCGTCGATCACAGATCCAATTAAACACAATTCCGGCCAGTTCAGGGTTCCCCATACCCGCCAGCGTCAGCGTCAGCTCTGATGTTTCAGCAATGGTGACCCAGGGTTTATCCGATACACATCGCACGCCCCGGTCCTCAATCACAAATTTTTTCCAGTATTTATCAATCCGTTTTTGGGCATCATCGCCGGTAATAACACCGCAAAGAATCGGATAAAACCAATCCATGGAATAGCGGGATTTGGTCATATTAAACAAATGGGGCTTATGCTTTATGGCCTCAGCCAGCTTATTCAAGGCAATTTCCCAGAGCGGCATGAAAAATCCCAGTATTTTTGCAATCGCCAGGGCGCACTTAATGCTCATGTAAATCGAGCTGGATCCCGTTAAAAGCGCCATACGGTCAACGTTGCCTTCGGGGCTGATGGCCCAGTAAATTTCACCGTTGGGTGTTTGTAAGCTCAAGGCAAATTCAATGGCCTTTGAAAGTGCCGGCCACATTTGCACTAAAAAGGCTCTGTCTTCGGTTATCAGATAATAGTGAAATAAGCCCACCGCAAGGTAGCAGGACAGATTGGCGTCTCTGGTTTGATCTTGGGCAACGCCTTGCCGGTATGCGGTGTACCAGCTGCCATCATCCAGCTGCTTGCCGGCCAACCATTCAAATGCCCGTTGGGATTCAGCAAAATAGCCCCCCACACTGAGACCCATGGCAGATTCAATATGATCCCAGGGGTCTGTTTTTTGTCCCTCACACCACGGTATTTCCCCATCGGGTCTCTGGGTCCGGGCAATTAAGGACGCCGCTTGAGCAACGCCAATGGAGGCGGCCGGGGCTTGACGGCTGCCGGATAATTTAATATCCATTAAAGACCATGCCTCTCTTTTCGGGTTGATAAGGGAGAATTCATACATAGGAATCAGCGCTTATGCAAGAAGAATATGATGCGATATTTCGATATGAAAGCCACCGAATGATGCAAAATTCAGGTACATACGAGTGAGAGCTGGTAATTTGTAAACCATTTTTTCCAATTTCACGTCTATACAGCCAGGGTACTTCATAAAAGGAGAATAAAAATGAAAAAAATCCTTTTCGTGCTGGTTATGATTGCTTCGTCCGGTTTAATTTTCAGCAGCCAGGCTTTGGCCGGCACATTCGATCAGCGCCAGATCCGGCAGCAAAACAGGATTAGAAACGAAATTAACAATGATCAGCTTACCCGGCAGGAAGCACAGCGGCTAAAATATGAACAGCGTCAGATCCGTCGTCAAAACCAATCCTATTCGCGCGATGGGCACCTGACCTACCGGGAAGAGCGTCGCTTAAACCGCATGCAGGATAGAAACGATCGGCAGATTAGGCTATTAAAACAAAACAGCCGCCGTAGAAATCCATATTTGCAGCCGTATCGCCGCTATACTGAACCGTACCGCCGCTATTCGGATCCGTATCGCCGGTACTGGCGGTAGACGGCCCGGTCCTGTGCCGTAACGTTATTTTTGCCAGCTGGGGTGATTTCCCAATGAGCGCGTAACCGGTTCGAATAAGATTGAGAGCCAGCATGATGAAAATGGTTCACTGAAGCATTGTTCTCAAGTACAGACAACCCTGTTGATACGAAACAATGAATCCATCAACTCATAATGTTTCTGGCTCGAAACCCTCTGGCGCTCAAATGACCGACCTTGTCATACAGGCCAGAGACGGAAACCGCCCGGCCTTTGAACAACTGATTGAATGTTATCAGGGAGATATATACCGCTTGATTTACTATCGCATACGCACCCGAATGGATGCTGAAGACCTTACCCAGGATGTATTCGTTCGGGCCTTTCGAAGCATTGCCCGAATTCGGGAGCCCCTTAAATTTCGCAGCTGGCTGTTTAGGATTGCAGTTAATCGGGTGAATGACTATCTGCGCAAAAAAAGAGTCAGATCCATTTTTAAATCATCCGATGAAGGCGCGGACGTTCAACCGGTGGCAACCGATTTTCAGGACCCGCCCGAAGCGCTGGAACAGGTTTTAAAGGAAGACTTCTGGCGACTCGTTGAACGGATTTCGAAGAAGCTGTCAAAAATGGAGCGCGAAGTATTTATGCTGCGGTTTCTGGACAATTTAAATATAAATGAAATCGCCCAGATATTGAAGAAAAGTGAAAGCACCGTTAAAACCCATCTTTATCGGGCATTGGCAAAATTCAAGAAAGAAAGAGGATTACGTCAATTTCTTCAGGAGGACTTAACGTGAATATCCATAGCCCTGACGAGCCCCACCTGGGCGAAGACCACATTCTGCAGGCGGTGATTGATGACTCCGATCTGTCCACGCTGCAGCAGCAGCACCTGGCGGAATGTTCCCGATGTCAATCACACAGGGAGCGCCTTGAAAATGAATTGACGCATCTGGGACAATTGGCTGAGCGTTATGCCCCCGGACCGTTGAGGCGCATTAACGTGGCGGACGACAAAGCCAGATCGCCTCTGTCAATCCGGAGATTTGCCGTCAGCGCAGCGGCCGTTGCGGCCGTCATTATCGTTGTGTGGGCAACGTTTTTGGTACGCAGTCAACAGCAAGGTGGCATTGGTAATCTGGCTCAAGATATGGTAGAAGCAGAAAGACTGATGACGGAGGTAAATGTACTGGTAGAAAATGCATTGCCGCAGGTCTACCTGGATATTGTGGGTGAAACCAATTTGAACACGGATGAAGATTTCATTGATTTTCTAATCCCGACATATGAGGGTGTGCCGCGAATCTCCGCATTAGCAAAGAAAGGATCAATATTATGTTAAAAAAGATCTGGGTTGGCATATTGCTGATTTTCCTGATCAACCTGCCGGGTTTAGCTGCCGGTCAGGACGTACCTTCCGGGAAGTGGTGGTACAATCAAAAAGTGGTGAATAATCTCAATCTGACTCAAAAAGAGATCCGCCAGCTGGATCAACTGTATGTTGACAGC
>JBFFCW010000263.1:0-5828 GCA_041559695.1 Desulfobacterales bacterium | reverse complement strand
TTTCTGCATATGCATTTTGCGCAATTCCTGTTTGAGGATCTTGCCGGTTTTGGTCATGGGCATCTGGCGGATGAATTCAACCTCCCGCGGATAGGCATGGGCCTCCAGCCTGGATTTCACATGCTGCTGAATACTTTCCTGCAGGAGCGGATCCGGCTCGATCCCTTCTTTGAGGACGATATAGGCCTTAACGATCTCGCCTCTGATTTCATCGGGGACCCCGATAACCCCGACCAGTTTTACGGCCGCATGTTTCATTAAACAATCTTCAATTTCGCCGGGCCCGATCCGGTAACCGCCACTTTCAACCAGATCATCCTGCCGGCCGGTAAACCAGAAATAGCCGCTTTCATCCTTTGTGCCGTAATCGCCGGTGAGCATCCAATCACCCCTAAATTTTTTGCGGGTGGCCGGCCGATCGCCCCAATATTCAACAAACATGACCGGATCCGGACGTCGAATTGCAATCTCACCCAGTTCGCCCGCTTCGGCAATGTCGCCGCCATCGGTGATGATTTCAACCTGATGCCCGGGAACCGCTTTGCCGATCGCCCCCGGAACAACGTTCATCACCTCTGAACAAAAACCGATGACAAAATCGCACTCGGTCTGACCATATTGCTCGTTTAACTCTACGCCCAGCGCCCTCCGGCTCCATTGATAAAGCTCCGCTCCCAGCGTTTCGCCTCCGGCGGTTATGGATCTCAAACGAAGATCATATTTTTCTCTGGGATTTTCCACGGCGTGCATCATGAGCCGCAAAACCGTGGGAACCGCCATCATATTTCGAACACCGTATTTCGCCATGAGAAAAAACGCTTCTGCCGCATCAAATTTCTTGGCTCTGAATGCCAGAACCGGATAACCGTGGTGCAGGGTCGGAAAGAGGGTATCGTATGAGCCGCCGATATAGGCCCAATCAAGCGGAGTCCACACCAGATCGCCGTTTTGCGGAAACAGGTTATGATAGAACTCAAAACCGGGAAGGATTCCCAGCAGAATGCGGTGGGCGTGAAGCGTGCCCTTGGGGGGGCCTGTCGTGCCGGAGGTGTAAATGATCAGGGCCGGATCATCCGCCCGTGTTAACACGGGGTTGAAATGCGAACTGCCCTTTTGCAGGCGCTCCCAGAAATCCAGAACCCCCGGTCGCTCGTCAGAATCGACCACCAGGATCAATTTTAACTCGGGCAGGCGTTCTTTGACCTCCAGGATCTTTGGTAAATTGAGATTATCGGTAATCAGCGCCCGGGCGGCACAGTTGGCAAGCCGGTATTCGATCGCCAGGGGGCCAAAAAGCGTCAGCAGCGGCAAGGCGATGCCGCCAAGTTTGTAGCTGGCGATATGGGAAATTAAGGTCTCCGGGCACTGCGGCAACAGGATGCCGACCCGATCCCCTTTTTGGATGCCGTGGGCCATGAGGGTATTCGCCAATTGATTCGACCGCGTTTTCAAATCCCCAAAGGTGTAACGCTGCTCTTTACCGTCCGGCGCCAAATAGATGAGCGCCAGCCGGGATTTTTCATTGGCCCATTTATCACAGACATCCACACCGATATTATAGTGTTCGGGAATGTTCCAGGAGAACTGATCATAAATTTCCTCATACGTTCTGCCTGCCAGCATCGATACCCCCCTGTTGATCATTTTTTCGACTTCTTTTTCATTTCCGTCAGTTTATGGGCCACAAACTTTTCTTGATTCCCCGCTGCGACGCAGGCCAGCAAATGCTCGGCCTCGAGTGTCAGGGTCTGCTCGAAACTGGAGTGAAGCCCTTCATCCAGCGCCATGCGGGAAAGCTTAAGGGACAGGGGTGAGTTGCGGCCAATGCGCTCACACATATTCAGGGCCGCATCCAGAGGTTGGCCGTCGGCGACAACCTGGTTGACCAGGCCGATCGCCAGCGCCTGTTGTGCATCGATAATCTCACCGGTAAACACCAGTTCCTTTGCTTTTCCCAGTCCCACCAGTTGCGAAATCAGCTTGGTGCCGGCGCTGGTAATGGTCAACCCCACACCGGTTTCCGGAAAGCCGAATCTGGCATCCTGGGCGGCGATTCGAATGTCGCAGCTCAAAGCGAACTCCAGGCCGCCGCCGACCGCATATCCCCTGATGGCCGCAACCAACGGCTTTCCCAGTTTCAGAATCACCCGTTGGGTTTCCTGTAAGGCATCGATCTCTTTTTGCCACTGGGTTAGGCTTTTGCCTGACTGTGTCTGTTTGAGGTCTTCACCGGCGCAAAAGGATCTGCCAGCGCCGGTCAGAATAACCGAGACAACACCTTCATCCTGGCGGGCGACATTCAGTTGAGTGATCAAACCATTTAACAACTCCGGGTTGATGGCGTTGAGTCGCTCAGGCCGGTTCAGTGTGATGATCCCAACGTTCTTTTCGCGGTGGTATCGTACGGCTTCTTTTTCCACATCTAGCACTCCTTTGTATTAAATTTAACACCCGCCCGTCTTTTAGGTGAAAATGAACCTAAATGATGAATGGTAAATTGCGCCATAAGATGGGAGCCGGCATTTTGCGGGCGATGCCCGATTCATGCATTCCAAACGCCATTGAAAAGTCGAATCATATTTTCACCTAAAATCTTCCTGGCTTCTGATTCGGTGTAGCCCCTTGTCAGCAGCGCATCGGTTAGGTTGGGAAAGTCAGCTGAATTCTGAATGCCCTGCGGGTTCTGGACGGGAAAGTCCAACGCCATGGCAGGACCCCGTTTTGATTTGCCGGACAGAAGCCAGTCAAAGAATTCCCTGGGTCGGCCTTCGGTGAAGTCGGTTCCGACGGCAACGTGGTCGATACCCACCATTTCAACCAGGTATTCAATGACATCCATGAAATCCTCAATTGTGGAATCTTTTCCTGCCGGAAGAAACGGGGGGAATACCGTTGCCCCGATGACGCCGCCTTTATTCGCAAGGGCTTTTATGGCATCATCCGGTTTATTGCGCGCGTGGCTGCACAGGCTATGGGGATTGGCATGTGTAAAGGCGACGGGTTTAGCGGAAGCTTCGATGGCATCCATGGTGGTTCGATACCCCACATGGGACAGATCGATAAGAATTCCCAGGCGATTCATCTCATCAATCACTTCCAGCCCGAATTGGGTCAACCCGGCGTCTATTCGTTCGAGGCATCCCTGGCCGACGAGATTCGCCTCCATATAGGTTAATTGGATCACCCTGACGCCCAATGCATGAAAAATGGTTAGCAGACCGACGTCTTCTTCAATCGCCGTTGTATTTTGAAATCCGAAAATGATCCCCGTCTTGCCGGCGTTTTTTGCCGTCAGTATATCGGCGGTGCTGCGCACCGGCACAATGAGATCGGAATATTCATTAAAAAATTGATCCCATTCGATAATATTGGCAATGGTCTGGCGGAAGTTTTCCAAAACCGATACCGTACAGTTAACGGCAGTCAGCCCTCCATAACGCATGTTTCGAAAAACAGCTTCACCCCAGTTGCTGATTTGCAAAGCATCGACAATAATGGCCCCGTCGTGGACCGCTCGACTCCTGTCCTGCATAGCGCTGAACTCCTTTATCTTGACACATACGCATCGATCACTCTAATACATGTTTGATGGTAATTTTTAAAATATGAACAAGCGTTATGCAACGCTTTTTAACTGAATTCTGTCCTTTTTATATTATGACTCACGCAAAGCCGCTAAGCCGCATAGGATGATAATCTAAACAATAAAAAACCCTTGGCGTCTTTGCGGCTTTGCGTGAGGCCAAAAGCTGTCGTTCACAAGGCACTTTAGCTCATTTTGGGCACTGCTAACTACGGAAGGAGAATCCTTTAAATGGAAGATATCCGAATCACCGGCATCGTTGGCAGCCCGCGACTGAAGAAAAACACGGATGCTCTTGTTCAGCAGACACTGAACGGCTGCAGAAGCAAAGGGGCTTTGGTTGAAACGATATATCTCAATAGATTAGAGATCAAACCCTGCCAGGCCCACAAAGTCCAGGATGGAAACGGCTGTATCATTCGAGATGGAATGGATGCCGTCTATGAGATTTTCGAAGCTTCAGATGGATTGGTTTTGGGGACACCTGTTTTTTACAATTCGGTATCGAGCCAGATGAAATTGATGATCGATCGATCCTATTGCCTGGCCAAGGCAGTGTCCATCGAACCGGGCAAGCACAAATATGTAACCACGGTTAAAAAGCGTAAAAAAGGAGTTGTCATCTCTGTTGGCGGAAGCGGAACCAATCCGGACTGCGTTCTTTCGATATTTGATATCTGGTCCAATGAGGTCAACCTTGAAATCATCGATACGCTGTGTGTCAGTGAGGGTCAGCTCGGCAGACTACCCATGGAAAGCGAAAAAACATTAAAAGCGGTATTTGAAAAAGGTCGAAATCTGGTAAGGTGTTTGCTGGAGAATTCCTCTTGATTCTCAGACCTAGATTTTTTAGATAGATGGATCAGCAGGCCACAATATAAAAGGAACCAAAGGACGTCTATTGGGGACAAAAATGGAATGAAATTCAGAAAGGAATCGTACCATGTCAAGAAAATTTAAAGCGGGTTTTCATAACATCTCAGGTTTTGGGTTAACGTCGCTTTCTGACAGCGAAGTGGATTTCATTCACCAGGCAACACTGCAGGTATTTCAGCATACCGGCCTCAAGGTTTACAGTGACGAGGCCATGGAAATTTTTCATGGTTCCGGTGCTGTCGTCGAGAAATTCGAGGACCACGGTATCGTTAAAATTCCACCGGTTATTGTCGAAGACTGTATCCGGCAGGCGCCCCGCACATACGGGTGTTACGGCAGAGAGCGCGAGGACGACTTTATTCTCGAGCCGTCACTGGTCAGTTTAAGTTGCGCCGGGGGATGTGTAAACGTTATCGATCCCTATACGCTGGAACACCGGCCGGCCATGAAAAAGGACTGCGGCAACATCGCCCGGATTTGTGATTCTCTGGATGAAATCGGTGTGTTACTGAGGCCCTGTATCCCCAACGATGTGCCCGCCGATATATATCCGGCCCATGCCCTGGAAGCGATCCTGACCAACACCTCGAAACACGTCTTGATCGGGCCGGATAATGCTAAAAATCTGAATAAAATGATGCAGCTCGGAGCGGCCTGTGTCGGCGGCATGGAAGAATTCAAGAAGCGACCCATCTTTAGTGCCTCCATCTGCCCCACCAGTCCGCTGGTGCTGGCGCAAAATGTTTGTGAAATGATTGTGGAGGGCGCCCGACAGGGGGTTGGGCTCTTTATCGTCCCGATGGCCCTGGCCGGTGCGATATCGCCGGCAACCATTGCGGGTACACTGGTATCGACCAACGCGGAGATACTGGGCAGTATCATTCTGGCTCAATTGACGGCCAGAGGCACACCGTGCATCTACGCCAATCTGAGCACGATTATGGACATGAAAACCGGGGTGGCTGCCGTGGGTGCGCCCGAAGTAGCGCGGGTGGCGGCAGGCACAACCCGATTGGCCAAATATTATGGCCTGCCCTGCCTGGCAGGCGCCGCCATGTCCGACAGCAAAATCCCGGATGCCCAGGCCGCCTACGAATCCGCTCTCAGCATCATGTTAACCGCCTTGGCCGGTGCGAACATTGTTTTCGGTATGGGGGGGCTTGACCACTTGTTAACATTTGACTGCGCAAAACTGATCATGGATGCCGAACTGGAAAGAATGGTGATGAACATTCTTGGGGGAATTAAAGTTTCAGATGATTCGGTGGCGCTGGATGTCATTCACCAGGTCGGGCCGGCGGGAGAATACCTGACCCAACAGCACACCTACGATCACATGCGCGATTTCTCTCAAAATAATTTATATGAC
>JBFFCW010000262.1:0-5838 GCA_041559695.1 Desulfobacterales bacterium | reverse complement strand
TAAATGGCGACGACATCACCAATGAATCGGTGCGCTGCATCTACAACAGCGGGATTGCCCACGTACCGGAAGAACGTATCAAATTTGGAATTGCCCCCGGCCTGAGTGTTTATGACAATGCCATTTTAAAACAGCACCATAAGCAAAAGTATTCAAATAAGCTTTTCCTGGCCTACAGCAAAATCAAACAGCATGCACAGCGTCTGATTTCCGATTTTAAGGTGCTGGCGCCCTCGATTAACGTCCAGACCAAGAATCTGTCCGGCGGCAATATCCAGAAACTGATTCTGGGCCGGGAAATCAGCGAAGATCCAGCCCTGCTGGTGGCCTCCCACCCGACTTACGGACTGGACGTCGGCGCGACCGAATATCTTCGCAAAAAGCTTTTGAAGCGCCGCAGGGAAGGCGGCGCCGTTTTGCTGGTTTCTGAAGATCTGGAAGAAATCTTCGAACTTTGTGATCGTATTGCGGTGATGTTTCAGGGTGAATTCATGGGCATCTTAAACAGCGACGATCCGCGCTTAAATGATATTGGGCTGATGATGGCCGGTTCATTGCGCCTTTAGTGCGCCTGTGTTGGAGTGCCAACATGATAAAATTTAAGGTTACCGACCGAATCGATATCCTGCCAAGGCATTCATTTCTGTCGCTTGTGGGTTCACTGGCAGCCGGGCTCCTGGCAATCAGTGTCATTTTTTTATTCTCGGGGGTAAATCCGCTGTACGCCATCGCTAAGATTTTCAGTGGATCCTTCGGCAGTCTGTATGGCCTCAAGGAAACCGTTACCAAAGCGATCCCCCTGATTTTAATCGGCGGCGGTCTGGCGGTGGCTTTTCGCGCCAAATTCTGGAATATAGGAGCCGAGAGTCAGCTGCTGATGGGAGCGATTTTCGGCACCTGGGTGGGACTGAACTGGGGACCGCATCTACCCTGGCCTGTCATTGTCCCCCTGATGTTTCTGGCTGGGTTTGTGGGCGGCGCCATCTGGGGATTGATCCCGGCAATTTTGAAGATAAAATTTTCGATTAACGAGGTCATATCAACTCTGATGCTGAATTATGTCTGCAACGAATTTATGAAGCTACTGATCGTCGGCCCTTGGCGCGGCAAAACGAAACACGGATTTCCCTACACCGACGACCTGCCGCTTTCCGCAACCTTATCTGTGCTTCCCGGCTCCCGAATTCATTATGCAACCCTGATCGTCGCCGTTGTCACCGTAATTTTACTTGGGATTGCGATCTATAAGACCCGCTTCGGCTATGAAGTTCGCGTTATCGGAGAAAATCCGGACGCTGCCAGATATTCGGGCATCGATTTTTTTAAAACCACACTGATCATCATGATTATCAGCGGCGGGATGGCCGGGCTGGCGGGAGTCGGTGAGGCCGCCGGCATCCACCATTATTTGAGCTATCCGGAATCCATATCATCCGGGTACGGCTACACCGGGATTATCGTTGCCTGGCTGGCAAAGCTAAACCCCCTTTATGTTATCCTTTCAGCGCTTTTCTTTGCCGGTATTCTTGTGGGAGGCGATGCCATCCAGATTTCTTTAGGATTGCCGGCCGCAACCGTTCACGTCTTTAACGGCACCCTGCTGGTGTTTTTGATTATGGGTGAATTTTTCCTAAAAAACCAGGTAAGGCTCCAATGGGGTTTGAAAAGGAATTAAGCATTGGAAGATATCATTATCTCTGTAGCACAGCGAACATTGGTTGCCGGCACACCTCTGCTTTTAGGGACGATCGGTGAAGTGATTTGCGAGCGATCGGGAATTCTAAATCTGGGGGTTGAAGGCGTCATGTCCATTGGCGCGGTTACCGCCTTTATTGTAACCTTTGTAACCGGCAATCCGTGGCTGGGGCTAGCGGCGGCCATTGTGGCCGCATCCCTGATTTCTGTCATTCACGCGTTTGCTTCGATTACCCTGCAGGCCAGTCAGGTCGTATCGGGATTGGCGTTAACCATGCTGGGCCTGGGTATATCCGGGCTGGTGGGAAAACCTTATATCGGCAAACCCCTTACTATTAAGATGCAGAACTGGGCGATTCCGATCTTAGCGGATATACCGATCCTGGGCCCGATATTATTTGATCACAGCCCCTTTTTTTACATGGCGATTGCGCTGGCTGCCATCGCCTGGTTTACGCTGGAATATACCCGGCTTGGGATTACCATCCGTTCGGCCGGCGAAAATCCAAGAGCAACCGAAACCCAGGGCACTAACGTTTACCGGGTGCGCTACTGGTGTGTCATCATCGGCGGTGCGTTCTCCGGTATGGCCGGTGCACATCTTTCCACCTCTTACAGTAAATCATGGATCGAAGGAATGACCGCCGGCAGAGGATGGATCGTTATTGCGCTGACCATTTTTGCTTTATGGAACCCGATGCGGGCAATAATCGGCGCCTTCTTATTCGGAGGCATATTCGTCATTCAGTATCTGCTTCAACCACTGGGTATATCCCCCAATTTCCTGGCCATGCTGCCCTATATTTCCACCTTATTTGTGCTTTTTATAGGGGCGTTGCGCGATAGCCGCAAGATGAACGCGCCGGCCATGCTGGCGGAACCTTACCGGCGAGGGGAACGCTGACCGAAGAACGTATTGCCTTTTCCAGCAAACCAAGCCACCCACTGTATGGGTAGTCATTGGCACAGCCACCAGAACAGAAAATAGACCATATACCAAGGAGGCATAAATTGATTGGTATAGAGAACATCACCAACCATAACGGATGGGCCATGGCAGCGGTTGGCGCTACGATCGTATTCTCGGGCCTGGTTGTTTTGTCTTTTGTTATTTCCCAAATTCATAAATTGCTTAAACTCTGGGAAGATAGAGAAAAACTCATAGAACGATTCAAAAAAAAGGCCCCGGCTGCTGTTGCCGAAAAAGTCGATGCCCCTGCATACTCGGAACGCCATCTGCCGTCTGTTGATGAACTGATCGGTGCCTACGAACCCCTGGCAGACCAACTGGAAGAATCCTTTAATCTTTCACAACTATTTGAAATTGCTATTAAAAACGACATGCCCCATCCTCATCTATCGATACAGCGTCTGCAGGAGGCCGATATATTGGTCGCCCAGGGGGATGGCACGTTTACCTGGAATAAACAAAAGGAAAGTAAGGCTTAAACAATGTTTGATCTATTTTTTCAGTTTTTGACAAATACCGGTTATTATTTGGCGGACTATCGCCATTACATCATGATTGTGGTGGGCAGTACGTTTCTCTACCTTGGCACCGCCAAAAAATACGAGCCCCTGCTGCTGGTTCCCATCGGCTTTGGCATTTTAGTGGGTAATATTCCTTTTTTCAAAGGTTTTGGAATCGGTATCTATGAAGCCAACAGCGTTCTGCACTATCTTTACTTCGGCGTAACGACGGGTGTCTATCCTTCGATCGTGTTTCTGGGTTTAGGGGCCATGACCGATTTTTCATCCCTGTTGGCCCAGCCCAAACTCATGCTCTTGGGTGCAGCAGCCCAGATGGGAATATATTTTACCCTGCTGGGGGCCATGTTTTTCGGGTTTGCCCCCAGGGAAGCCGCTTCGATTGCCATTATCGGCGGGGCCGATGGGCCGACATCCATATTTTTAACTGCCAAACTTGCGCCGCACCTCATCGGGCCCATTGCAATCGCGGCCTATTCTTATATGGCTTTAATCCCGGTTATTCAGCCACCGATCATGCGCCTGCTAACCACCCGCAAAGAGCGGCTTATCAAAATGCCGCCGGCCCGCAACATTTCTAAAAAGGAACTGCTGATATTTCCGGTGGCGGGTGTCTTGCTGTGCTGTTTTCTGGCTCCGACTGCACTGCCACTGCTGGGAATGCTGTTTTTAGGTAACTTTTTAAAAGAATGCGGTGTGGTGAATCGTCTGGCCAATACGGCCCAATCCGCTATTGTCGATACCGCCACCATTTTCCTCGGTTTTACCGTCGGCTGCAGCACCCAGGCCGATGTGTTTCTGACATCGAAGTCCCTGGGTATTTTCTTTCTGGGCGCGGTTGCATTTTCGATTGCCACTGCATCCGGTTTAATTTTTGCCAAAATTATGAATCTATTCCTGAAGGATAAAATAAATCCCCTGCTGGGTGCCGCAGGGGTTTCGGCCGTGCCCGGTTCGGCCCGTGAAGTGCATTTGATGGGTTTGAAAGAGGACCCGACGAACTTTTTGCTGATGCATGGAATGGCGTGTAACTCATCGGGTGTTATCGGATCGGCTATTTGCGCCGGGATTTTGTGGAGCTTCTTCGTGTGATCGGCTGGCCAGCGAATTCAGCGCCGAGACGCAGGGTTCGCAGAGAAAAATGAATTGATTCAGCAAAAAAAGCTCACCATTTTGGCTGAGCTTTTTTAGTTTTCCGCTCTGGTTTATACATCCCGCTGTAGTTGCGGGGCTCAGCGGAAAACGAAATAATAAATTTCTCTTCGATCTCTGCGTCTCTGCGGTGAGACAAAATTCAAATTACTGCTGGGTGGGGATCTCTTTTACGCAGCGAAAACCCATCCAGTGAGCGCCGTTTACCGGGTCTTCCGGGGTCCAGCGGCAGGTGACTCTAACAAAGGTGGCGGAACCCAAAAAACACCCTCCCCGCATGGGCAGGCTATCCTCCAGCCAGCGGCCTTCACACATCTCCCAGATATTGCCGCACATATCATAGCAACCGTAAGGGCTGACGCCTCGGTCGAAGAATCCAATTTCAGAGGTGTGCCCGAGACCGTATTCATTAAAATTACAGCATTCGGGCAAAAAATTCTGTCCCCACGCCCACCAACGGCCATCTTCACCACGGCCGGCCTTTTCCCATTGCTCCTCGGATGGAAGAGATTTACCCGCCCAGCCGGCATATGCACGGGCATCCTCCCAGCCCACAAAAACGACCGGCTTCAGTGGTTGTCCCCACAGCGGATGATTCAACAGGATCGGTTCGCGATGGCCGGTGCTGTCGATAAATTTTTGGTACTGGTAATTGGTAACCGGATAGCGGTCGATATAAAAATCTTTCACATAAATGGTCCTGGAAGGAACTTCTGAGGCAAAGATGGGGTTCTCATTTTTGTCCAGCAGGTATATCTGGGCCAATTCCGCTTCTGAGATTCCTTTAATAAAATCCCCGGCAGGCACCCATACCATCTCGGCACCATCAATGGGGGCGATGATGGTCTCCGGGAAGGGGCCGCTGCCCAGCATCTCAGTTATATTCCAACGCGACTCCATAAGGCCGTTCGGTATTGGCTGTCAGGTATTGATGCTCGTGCCTTGGGCAATTGATTCCACATCGCAAAGGCACATCATCAATTCGTTAATCTTTCCTTTGTAAGCGCTATGATCCTGCTGGTACCCCATAATCCATTTTCCTATTTCAAAATTTCACAATCGATTCGGCTGAGCTCGTCGCAGGCCGCAATCCGAATTCCGCATTCACCCTTGTCCTTCTTTGTTCAGCAAATCGCGGTACCAGCAGGAAAATTCGTACATTCCCCTAAAATAATCGTCTGCGTTGATGATGCCCAGGGCGATTTCAAGTACCCCGCGTCCGTAGGAATTACTGTATTCATCAGAACCGCGGGATTGTAAAAACTCCCTGACCAGCATCTGGGTGGTCCGTTTGGTTTTATCTTTGCGGATGTCAATTGGATCTTTGGGTTCTTCAAACGGGTCCCATTTGTCATAGCTTTTTTTTAAAATATGCTTTTGGCGACGGGGGGACATACTATCGAAAACAGCCCGTTTTCGTTTTTCGGCTTCCTCGGGAGAAAATTCGGTCATCGGGTTCTCCTTCGATGTTTTTTAGCAGGCGGCGGCTCGGGGGGCTTTTCC
>JBFFCW010000261.1:0-5839 GCA_041559695.1 Desulfobacterales bacterium | reverse complement strand
TCATAGTGGGCGGCCACATCCCGCAGCATGTCTTCCAGGTTGCCCGATTCTTCTCCGATGGCCACCATATTAATGAGCATCGGCGTGAAATATCTGGCCTCGCCCAGCGGCTGCGCGATGCCCCGTCCTTCTGCAAGGCGATCCTTAATCCCCTCGAGTTCGCGCCCGATAGCAACGTTACCGATGGTTCCGGATAATATATCCATGGAATCCAGTACATCCACGCCGCTGGATTGCAGAATTGAAAAAATACTGGCAAAGCGGGATACCGCACTTTTGACAAACAGGGGCCCGAGGAGCGGGACCCGCATCAACAAAGTGTCGCGGACATACTTGCCCTGTTCGGTTTTTAAATAGTAAAACAGAAACATCCCGGCGACCACGGTGCCGCCGATGATCAGATACCAGTAACTGGACAAAAAATTATATATGAAAATACAGATTTGAGTCGGCAGCGGCAGGGCTAATCCGGCGTTTTTAAAAATGTTAACAAACTTGGGGATCACCTGGGTAATCAGGATGAGAAACGCCGAGAACAGAAATACCATCACAATGATGGGATACATCATCGCCGATTTGATATCGGATCTAACTCTGTGTTCATGTTCGATAATGTATGTCAGGCGGTCCAGCACTTCGGACAGCGATCCACTGCTTTCTCCCGCCCTGATCATGCTGCAGTACAACGGTGAAAACACCTTGGGGTGTTTGCTGAATGCTTCGTGCAAACTGGCGCCTTCTTTTATATCCTGGTGCATTTTGCCCAGAATGCGCCGCAGTTTGGGGTTTTCCGTCTGCGATTCCAGGATTTCCAGCATATTGATCATGGCGACCCCGGCATTGAACATGGTTCTGAACTGCTTGGTGAAAAGTATCAATTCGGGCGCCTTTATCTGTGTCAGTAGTTCCTGGATTCTGGACATCTGGAAACCGCTCAGCCCAGGCTGTTCGGCCTTTACCCGGGTCGGAATATACCCGCGGGATGCCAGTATGCTGTTGGCGCTCTCCAGGGATTCAGCTTCAAGCTCACCGGAGACAGTGGAGCCGGTTTCGGTTAAGGCCCGATATGAAAACTTTGGCATATTCTCCTCGTTCGGGGATCAGGGGTTAAAAGGTTCAGCGTTCAGTGGTTCAGAGCTTCAAAGCTTCAAAGTTTTGTTAGATTCGTTTCATTTGTTTATTGGTTGAATTGGCTACCTCACACCGAACCAATTGAACGAATTAAACCAATCAAACCAATAAAACCCTGAATTGATTTACCTTAGGCCAAATAATCGGCTGTTGAACCTTTGAACCTCTGATCCCTGAACCGTTGATTACAGCAACACTGCCGAGGCCGCTTCCTCCAGGGTGGTGATGCCCTTTATGGCTTTTTCAGCAGCATTTTCTTTCAAGGAAGTAAAGTTTCCGGACTTCATGGCCGTCTGATGGATCGTATGCGAAGATTGCCGCTTTAAAATCAGGTCTTTGATCTGATCATCGATCGTCATTACCTCATACACGCCGGTACGGCCTTTATAGCCGGTGTGCATGCAGTTAAAGCAACCTTTGCCCTTTACAAAATTGGCATTCGCCTTGTTGTTGATTCCCCAGGCTTTTAATGCTTCCTGTGAAGGCGCATAATTGGTCATGCAATTGGGGCATACCTTGCGAACCAACCGCTGGGCAAATGAGACCGTCATCGTCGAGGACACCAGAAAGGGTTCGATGCCCATGTCAATGAAACGGGTGATGGCGCCCGACGCATCATTGGTATGCAGGGTGCTGAATACCATGTGCCCGGTCAATGCAGCCTGCACGGCCAGGGTGGCGGTTTCAAAATCACGTATTTCGCCGACCATGATCACATCCGGGTCCTGGCGCAGAATAGATCGCAGGCCGCTGGCAAAACTCATGCCTGCTTTGCGGTTTAACTGGACCTGTCGAATTTTTTCGATGCGGTATTCAACGGGATCCTCTACCGTGATGATATGAATGTCCGGCTGATTGATTTTCTTTAAAATGGAATACAGGCTGGTGCTCTTGCCGCTTCCGGTCGGGCCGGTACTGAGAATCATGCCGTGCGGCTTGGTGATCATTTTCTCCAGATTATTGCGGTCGCCTTCGTTCATGCCCAGGCGTTCCAGTGAATAAATGCTGTTGCTGGTATCCAGCAAGCGCAGCACCATGTTTTCTCCATGAATGGAGGGAATGGTTGACGCCCGGATGTTGATATCTTTGTTTTTCATTTTAACGGTAAAACGCCCGTCCTGGGGAATTCTAGAAACCGCGATGTCCATGTTGGCCAGAATTTTCAAACGGGAGACGATGGGAAGAAACATGCCCTTGGGGGGAGCGGGCACTTCGTGAAGCTTACCGTCCACACGGAAGCGCACCTGAACATAGTTTTTCTCAGGGCTGATATGGATGTCGCTGGCGCCTTCGCGAACGCCCTGGGAAAGTATCGAGTTCACCAGACGGACCACCGGCGCTTCTTCAGCCATACCCTGCAGCGAGCTGACTTCAACATCATCAAGAGTGGTGGTCTTATCGGTACTCTTGTCGATTTCCATTTCTTCCATGTCTTCCAGAACGCCGCCGATACCGGCGAAGGTTCCGTAAACTGTTGTCAGCAGCTGGTTGAGGTGCTGCTCGGTGCAGATGACCGCTTCGACCTCATAATTGGTGTGCACTTCAATTGTGTCCAGTGAATTGATATCCAGCGGATCGGTCATGGCTACCGTTAGCAGCATCCCGCTCTTTTTCAGCGGTGCCGCCTGACACTTGTGGGCAATTTCAGCCGAGAGCAACTGGGCCAGTTCCACATCCACCGTAAATCGGTCCGGCCGGTATTTTTCCAATTTAAGCTGACTGGAAACCAGGTCCACAATCTGGGACTCGCTGACAATACCCTCGCGCACCAGAAATTGACCTAATTTCAGATTGCTCTTTTTCTGATAGGGCAGGGCTTTCTCGAGCTGCTCCTGGGTCAGCAACCCGCCTTCGACGAGAATCTCACCTAATTTTTTTCGCGCTTTCACTTTAGAGTTTCCTTATTTTATTCAGTTTACCGCAGAGGCGCAGAGGGCGCAGAGAAAAAGTTTATTCAAAAAAAACTCTGCGTCCTCTGCGTCTTTGCGGTGAATACAACATAAAAATGATAGAATTCCTTCACTTTAGCGCACTTTAAATAGCGCTTAATACACCGACGGCGCTGCACCTTCCTCGGTATCGCTTTTTAATATTGAGCTGAGTTCAGCCCCGCGACCGCTGAACGGGTTTGCAAAAAAAACAGTGTTATTTTCCCAGCTCGATAAAATGCGGCCCTGGGTTATCAGCTCTGCCGGCAGCTGGTTTAACTGTTGCCGGGCCGAATCCTCGCCAGAAAAATGCGCTTTGAGAATAATCGCAAACCGGTTGCCTTCCTGGTTGTTCCAATATGGAATCATGCGCACCGCTGGCCCGTTTTCAGGATAGTTCCGTAAATAATCGAATGCCGCCTGAAGATTATCTTTTTCAGCAATTTGAATCCACCAGGCCTTTTGATTTGTCTGCCCCACCGATACCGGAATGGCCGGTAAATAAATAGTCAGGCCCACATCCACCCGATCGGGGTCATCGATGACCGGGTTGGCCAAAATCAGAGAACGGAAATACCTCGAATTGTAGTTGCCGTAGACCTGCTGGATAACCCGCGAGAGCGTATCGTTGCGTTTCAACGTAATGTTTCCCAGCATCGGGTCGTAGGGTGCGCTGCGTCCAACCGTCTGGATCTCTTTTTGGGGCTCTGGATCCGCGCTATCCAGTGCTGCTTTGTGTCCACCCGCCTGAGAGGATTCAACAGGACCGGTGCCGCCTGAATCCGCCGTACCCGTACCCGGGCTCGATGATGCGATTTGCCCGGCTTTTGCGGTTGAGTCTGGTTCGAAAACGGCTGCCCGGGAATCTGCAGCGGCTGTTTCGGTTTCAGCCGCTAAAGCCGCTTCGGATTCTTTTGCGGTCTCCGGCATTTCCGGAGAGTTCTGTTGATCCATGGCATCAGCAGCGGTATCCGAAACACCGGCAGCAATTGTCTGTTCATTTTGCTGCGATTCACTCTGACCGGCAGTCACGTCATCGGGCCACAGGGCCCTGAGTTTGTCCGGGAGCTGGAAATGGAACGACAGCAGTATAAACGCTGCAAAAACAGCAACGGCTGCAGTGGCAATGGCGCCTTTCCATCGGCGGGGTTCTCTCGGAAAAGCGCGTTTGATACATGAACGCACCAGCGCAGCGCTGACTTTGCTGCGGTTCTGAACGATCATGGCCAGGATGCAATGATGGCATAAATTGATGATCTTGCGGGGATATCCCTCGGTGATCCGATAGATTTTCAGCAGGGCCGGGTAGCTGAAGATTTCTATTTTTTTATTGGCTTCCTTTGATTTTTCCAGACGAAATTTGATCATCATCCGCGTATCGCGGAAACTTAACGGTTTCAAATAATGGTAAAGATTTATGCGGTCTGCAAAATTGGCATATTTTTTTATCGTATTTTCAAATTCTTTTTGGGCAAAGATGATAATTTGCAATAATTTAAATTCGTTGGTTTCATAATTTAAAAATTCGCGCAAAATTTCCAAACAAAAGACCGGAATTTTTTGGCCCTCATCAATAATCAGTACGGTGGTTTTATCCTCTTTAACGCCGCTTTTGAATAAAAATTGCTTGATCTGTTCTTTGATTTGCCACTCGTTACTGCCAAGCTTGGTGTTGGGGCCCATGAGCATCTTGCCGACCGCTGTCAACAGTTCATGGGCGTCCACAAACAGCGGATCTAAAATCAGATGCGTGGTAATTTCATCGCGTTTGGCAAAACGACGGATCAGCTGACGGCACAGTGTGGTTTTGCCGGTGCCCACATCACCGATGATGACATTCAGGCCCCGCCGCAATAGAATCGACAGCTCCAGCTTTTGCAAACACTCCTGGTGCTCCCGCGAATGAAAGAAAAAATCGGGATCCGGCGAGTTTGAAAACGGTTCCTGCTTCAGGTTTAAAATACTGAAATAATCCATGGCAAATTAACGCTGAGTAAGTGCCTAAAATGACTAAAGTGAGCTAAAGTGACTAAAGTTATGGAATTCCGTCTATTTAATATAGAAGATGGAGCGCCACGCGGTGCAAGCGCCTGCGCTGCACGAGCGACACCTTAACTTTAGTCACTTCCCACTTTAGATCACTTTAGTCACTTTTACCTCCAGATGCACACCTTAGTTTGTTGAGATAAAAACATGCAATTTATCATTGAGAAAATATTCAAATTGCCCAATATGCCGGCCGCGATCCTGAGTGCCTAAAACGGGTGTCGGAAAGTAAGAGGTGCCGGAAAAAATTTGATTTCAACCAAAAGGGGTGGATAAAAACGATTTATGAGAGTTGCCCGGATTTCAATCTCAGGCGCTTCAGCCACTTTGACCTCAGGCATTTGATTTTCTGGTTTTCGTTTCCCCTCCTGCCGTTTGAATCAACGACGAAACGCATCATTTGAAGGATGGATTAACTGTCCGGTGCAGTCGGCTCAAGGATATGCGGTGTAATAAAGATCAGCAGATCCTCTAGTCGATCGTCGCTGCTTTTTCTTTTAAATAAATAACCCAGCCCGGGGATGCCCTCGAGAAACGGAACGCCGGTATCGGAACGGGAGGTGGTTTCTTTGTTCAGCCCGCCGATGACAATCGTCTGGCCATCCAGTTGAATCACGTTGGTTTCGGCGTTTTTGGTAATAATTGTGGGGTTGCCGAGCACCTGTCTGGAAAAATCGGCTTCGTCTTTATGCACATTGATGTACATTTTAAGGGTTTTATCGTCGATCACATGC
>JBFFCW010000260.1:0-5851 GCA_041559695.1 Desulfobacterales bacterium | reverse complement strand
TCATGACCGGAGAGATAACCGTGGAATCAGCGCTTAAAGCCCTGCGCAAAGGCGCTTATGATTACCTCAGAAAACCCTTTGAATCCACCGAATTGCTGAATACCATCGATAATGCCCTGGATCGCATCCGACTGGAGCAACGGCATAAACAGGCAGAAGCAAAACTGGGTGAGAGCGAAGAGCGCTATCGGCAATTATTTGATAGTGAATCGGATGCGGTGGTCGTTTTCGACGCCGAAACCCTGCAAATGGAAGATGTCAATCAATCAGCCTTACATCTTTTTGGCTATTCAAAAAAAGAATTTTTGGGCCTCATTGTTTTAGATATTTCGGCTGAGACGCGCAAAACACGGCAAAAAATAGAACTTCTAAACAAAGATCCATCTTCCAGTAACCGGGTCCCTTTGCGATATCTCAAAAAGAGAGATGGGTCCACTTTTCCGGCGGAGATTAGTGCCGGAAATTTTATATCAAACGGGCGCAAAAAAATCATCGGCACCATCCGCGATATTACCATCCGCCATCGGGCTGAAGAAGAATTGAAACAGACCAAGCAGCGACTGCAGCATGTGCTCACCTCAAGCCCGACCGTTATCTACTCCTGCAATCCGGCCGGCGACTGCGCCACCACGTTTATCAGCGATAATGTCAAAACCGAACTCGGTTATGAACCCGATGATTTTACGCAAGACCCCCATTTTTGGATCGATCACATGCATCCCGATGACGTGGGCTATGTGAAAGCAGAGTTTGCCAAACTGGTGGATCAGGGCAGCCATGTTCTCGAGTACCGTTTCCGGCACAAAAACGGCAGCTACCGCTGGATGCGGGACGAACTGCGGTTGCTGTTTGACGATGGTGCGAAATCCGTTGAAGTCGTCGGTTCCTGGACGGACATCAGCGATATGAAGAAGACCGAAGACGCCCTCCGCAAAAGCGAGCAGCAGTTTCGCGATTTGATCGAAAATTCGCCGGTGGGCCTATCCATTATCCAGAACGGCCGGGTGGTTTATGAAAATCCGGAGCAGAAGAAAATATACAGCCTTGCCACGGAGTCCAGCCTGCTTAAAATTCAAGACTACATCCACCCTGACGACATCGAGAAAGTCAAACAGGCGCATGAATACATCGACTCTGGCAAACGAAGTTCCGTTGAAATCGACTTCCGATTTTACCCCCCCGACAGCAACGGCGGCAAAAGCGAAATGCGGTGGTTCCAGTGCCGGATCACCTCCTTCCAGTATCAGGGGAGGGTGGCCTTCTTGTTAAATACCGTTGATATTACAGAAGCCAAGCAGCTCGAGCACCAGCTGCTGATCAAAAATAAAATGCTTTCCCTGGGGCGTGTGGCCGCCGGAATAGCCCATGAAATTCGCAATCCGCTGACCGGTATCAATACCTATCTGTATACGATTGAAGATCTCTGTGAATCAGACCGGTTGGGCCCTGAAGACGTGGAAGTCATCCGCCAGATTCTGACCCAGATCCAGGTGGCCTCCAACAAAATTGAATCGGTCATCAAGCGTGTCATGGATTTTTCCAAACCCGGCGCGCCCAGAATGGTGCGCACCAATATTAACAAATCCCTGGAAGAAGCCATTGAGCTTTCGTCGGTCACCCTGCGCAAAAACGGTATTAAATTCGAAAAATCCCTGGCCGCCAATTTGCCGCAATGCTATGCCGACCCGCACCTGATCGAGCAGGTGGTCCTGAACCTGATCACCAACGCCGCCCACGCCATGGAAAAATCGACCAATGGAAACAAACGGGTGGAAATAAAATCTTCCGCCAAAAACAACGCCCTGTGTATCCAGGTTGCCGATGCCGGGCCCGGTGTTCCCATCGAGCTCAGAGAAAAAATATTCGATCCCTTTTTTACCACCAAAGACGATGGTTCCGGCATCGGATTAAACATCGCCCAGCGAATTGTGGCGGACCACAACGGCTCTATCTCGCTGGGCAATAGCCGGTGGGGCGGGGCCGAATTTAAGATTGAACTTCCCATTGAAAGAAGAATCGATTCCCGATGACGTCTTACTCCATCTATATCGTCGACGATGAAACCGCGGCCCGCAACGGCCTCAAGCTGGCTTTGAAAAAAAAGAATTATGATGTAACGGCCTTCGAGACGGCCGAGGCGGCCCTTAAAGCCATTGATAAAAGCCCGCCGGATTTGGTGCTGCTGGATATCGGGCTGCCGGGTATGAGCGGCGTCGAAGCGCTTGAAATTATCAAAGTACAGCATCCGGAAGTGATCGTTGTCATGATTACCGCCTATGAAGATGTGCCCACGGTGGTGTCGTCCATGAAAAACGGTGCTTATGAATATGTGGTCAAACCGGTCCAGATGGACGCGCTGCTGGTCATTTTGCGCAATGCCTTTGAAACCATTGCCATGCGCAAGGAGATTCAGGGCCTGCATGAAAAATGCCTCAAAGAAAACCTGCCCTGCTTTATCGGCGAAAGCAATGCCATTCAGGACGTCATGGAGCTGGTAAACAAAGCCGCTCAGAGCCCGGACACGCCTATTTTAATCCAGGGGGATACCGGAACCGGTAAAGAACTGATTGCCAGGGCCATTCATTACAAGAGCCCCAATTTTAAGGGGCCCCTGGTGGCAGTCAACTGTGCCGCCATGCCCAGGGACCTGATTGAAAGCGAGCTTTTCGGCTACGAGAAAGGCGCGTTTACCGGCGCCGAACGCTCGGGCAAGACCGGCCTGGTGGAGAAAGCGGCCGACGGCACCCTGTTTCTGGATGAGGTCGCCGATCTCAGCGCCGAAGCCCAGGTTAAATTGCTCAGGTTTTTGGACGAAGGTGAGTATTACCGCATCGGCGGGACCCAAAAACGGACGGTTAAAACCAGAATTGTCTCTGCCACCAACCGCGACCTGGCCGCGCTGGTGGAAGCGGGCGAATTCAGAAATGATCTTTATCACCGCTTTGCGGTGGTCAAGCTGGAAGTGCCGGCCTTGAACCGGCGGCGGGATGATATTATTCCGATGGCCAAACATTTTCTGGTGGAATGCAGCCAAAAATTCAAAAAATCGTTCAGCGGCATATCTCCGGAAGCGGAGGCGGCATTGAAGGAGTATGACTGGCCCGGCAACGTGCGCGAGCTCAAAAACCTGATCGAGCGCGGGGTTTTGCTTTCCGATGGCCCGGAGCTGATGCTGGAGGAGTTGGGCCTAAAAGAGACCAATGGGGGCGGCGGCGGCACACCGCCGGACAATGGCCACAATCTGCCGCCGGTTTCCGCTTCGGGAATCGATCTTTGCGCCATCATCGAAGGCATTGAAAAAGCCTATTTTGAAGACGCCCTCAAACTGGCCAACGGCAATGAGAGCAGAGCCGCCCTGTTGCTCAATCTGACACGCGACAAATTCCGCTACCGCCGCAATAAATTATCCATCACATAGATTTCGGTTTGGGCACGCTTGGTGCAATCTTGCTCATTCACTCAAAAGCACAATCTTCATTGCGGATTGTGGATTGCGGAATAAAATGCGACGCCTTCCGGCTTCCACATTCCCGCTTTTGCCTTCAATAAAACTCACATGGTGCATTATCGGTTAATCCGCAACTGCATGTCAGGCTTTAAAAAAGAAGCTTTTGAAAGGTGTGGGCAGATTGCTTCCAATGCTTCAAGTTCTGTATTGGGCCCAAAATGGAAATTCCCCAAAACGGTTACCAGGGCCATTCTGAATATTTTTCTTCTTTTTTTCCCGTGCGCCTTGAGCTTTGTGCCGTGAGCCGCCAAAATATATCCAACAACTTGAATTTATATGGGAAATAATGCTGATTTTGGGTTATTTCCCACAATATTTTGTGCCAAAAGACCCAGATTTTCCCGCCTCAAGGTCTAATCCCAGTCTGCCCAAACATAACTATTTGTAATCATTTAATATTAAGGAAAAAACAATTTGGCACGATGCCTGCAAAATAGGTTTCGGACGCTTTTGTTCCTGACAGCCCGATACGGATAAAAAATGAATCCTTTCAACGAATTGACAAAATTAAAAACACTGCTGGTCGACGATGATGAGCTCATCCGCGACTCTCTCAAAATTGCGTTTAGCGCCAGGGGCTGCGCGATGCGGGTCGCAGAAAGCGCTGAAGAAGGCCTTGAGGCCATCGCGGAAGAACCATTCGATATCATCATCAGCGACCTGCGGCTGCCGGGAATGAACGGGCTGGATTTTATCAAACAGGCCGCCGTCATTCAGCCGCATGCGATCCGGTTTTTAATTACCGCCTATCGCGATGATCACATTATATCCGAAGCCATCCGTATCGGGGTTAATGAATTCATCGAAAAACCATTTTCAGAGAAAGTGCTCGTCAACCTGCTGGCCCTGGCAATCAAACATCAGGAGAAAAATCGCGCCGCGGTGGCAAAATAACACCGATAAAACGATTCTAAAAACAAATGATGAATTTAACAGCAGCAAAAATAAAAGCACGGATGCAGGCCCAGGGACCTGACGGTCGGGGTAGGTGTTGGTTTGCGGGCCTGATTTTGCTGCTGGTTGTTTGCATGGGGCTGACTTTTGTTCAGCCGGCCCGGGCAGCGGACACCGGTTATCTGACTCCCGGCGCTGATGGTGGAAACCCCACCGGCTGGACCAATTTCTCGTATACCACTCTGGCGTCCGCTACAGGCAGTCAGGCACTTTCCCCTTCCGACACGACTCCGGGTATCGTCAGTACTTTTACTTTTGGTATTCCGGCCGGAGCGCAGATCGACGGCATTGAGGTTCACGTGTATGGCTATTCTTCTAAAAATAATCAAACTTCGACCTTTGGGGTGGAACTTTCCGGAGACAATGGTTCAACCTGGACCACTACCGGCTATACAGGTACCTTTACCGACAGCTCTCCATATGAGAATGTATACCTGGGTGCGTTAGATGACGACTGGGGTTGGGCCACCGCGGGCTGGGATGGGGATAATTGTAGTAACAGCAATTTTCAGCTGAAGATTTGGAATACCACCACCGGGCAAAGCGACCCGAGGTTTGAGCAACTTCGAGTCAAAATTTGGTATACGACGGCCCCTGACCCCAGCTGGGCCACGGGTTCGGCAGACTTTAAGATATATGAATCCGCGAGCCTCAGCTGGGGTGCGGGAACCCTGGTGTGTTCCGGAACCCTCAGCGATGATAACGCATCCACCATAAATTGTGCTTCCGGCGCGATCGCCGACTCCACCCAATACCGGGTGCAGGTGGTCTTGAAAAATACAGGAACTGCAGATGCCGCGATGGCCTCGGGTGACTACGTGGATCACGTGGCTGTCAAGGGCGGCTGGGCCGGAACCTCACCCACTTTGGGCAATTGTGCTTTTGAGGATCTGGATAGCGACAATACCGCCGCGACCTGCAGCGCTGCCTGGAACGCCACCAACGATGTGCGCCTGACCAACACCGGCACCGAAGTGAAAATCGCCTATTCAGCAGCCAACAACGCCGAAGGCTTCATGTATCTGATCACCACCGACAGCGATGTGCCCGCAACCGATGCCGCCAGCTACATGAACACCTCCATCGACAGTGATACCGAGAATTCCAGTAAAATCAGCATTAACGGGCCCACCGCCCCTGTGCATAGCTGGGCCACGGGTTCAGCAGATTTTAAGATATATGAATCCGCGAGCCTCAGCTGGGGTGCGGGAACCCTGGTGTGTTCCGGGACCCTCAGCGATGATAACGGCTCCACCATAGACTGTGATAGCGGCGCGATCGCCGACTCCACCCAATACCGGGTGCAGGTGGTCTTGAAAAATACAGGAACTGCAGATGCCGCGATGGCCTCGGGTGACTACGTGGATCACGTGGCTGTCAAGGGCGGCT
>JBFFCW010000259.1:0-5855 GCA_041559695.1 Desulfobacterales bacterium | reverse complement strand
GTTGAAGACACATACGAGACACCACCCAAGATGTGTTCTTGCCCGATCACTTCTCCAATCTGTTGCTCATTGTCGATGCCGTTTTGCACCGAAAGAACGACGGTTTCCGGCCCGATTAAAGGACGAATCTGTTCTGCGGCCACAGCGTTATCGTAAGCTTTGACGCAGAACAAAATAAAGTCGACCGGGCCGATATCACCGGGATTATCCGTGGCTGTCGCCTGAATGTTAAAATCACCGGCCAAAACGGATTTTATTGCAAGACCGTTTTTGCGAATTGCCTCCAGATGAGCCCCCCGTGCGATAAATGTAACCTCTTCACCAGCGCGGGCTAAAAGCCCCCCAAAATAGCCACCCGTACCCCCGCTCCCCATTACAACGATTCGCATGATTGCTTCCCTTTCACCCGGTTATTCAATCCAGTTTCTTCAGACGCTGGACATTCAAGCTGCAAGTTGTTGCTGTATTCTTTGCAGTACTTAGCACCTTTCACGGTTTTTTAATAGGCAATTTGGATTTTCCATTTTTTCTTCCGAAAGACTTATTATCGGTCAATGGGGCCTGCGTGCCCGCAGGCTTATTCCTTCAGTCCCGAAGGCCATCGCGCCGGACGGGTTGGGGACATCCGCAAAAATGTCATGCTTTTCAACAATAACAGCGCCTTCGAAACCGGCAGCGTTCACGGCGCTTAGCAGGTCTGCCTCCGGCAGACCGCCAGCAATTCAGCCGGTCCACAGGGAAATGTCGTCCAGCGCCTCCGGCGGTATCGAGCGTGCGACTAAAATGTCACCGATATAAAGACGTCCACCGGGTTTCAGGATGCGCGCCCACTCGCTCAATGTTTTGACTTTATCGAGTGTCAGGTTCAGTACGCCGTTGCTGATGACGACATCAGCATATGCTTCCAACAGGGGCAAATTTTCTGCCAATCCCTCACGGAACTCAACATGGGCTGCGCCCATAGCCGCTGCCCCGGCCCGCGCCCTGTTCAACATCTCTTGGGTCATATCCACGCCGATTACTTTACCCTCCGGGCCGACCAATGTCGATGCAATCAGAGAGTCGAAGCCCGAGCCCGAACCGATATCAACCACAATTTCGCCAGGGTTTATCGGTCCGAGTATAAAGGGATTCCCCGTCCCGGCAAAAGAAGCAATATTTTCTTCGGGCACCTCCGCATAAATGGACGGATCATAGCCGAGACGGTCGGCGGCAGCACGGCCGGTATGAAAATGATAGCCTTTATGGGGATCAAGAGCAACGTCGGCATATTCTTTCCTGACCTCCTCACGCAGATCCTCTGCCGATAACGTTGAAGTCGTTTGTAAAGTGCTCATTGATTTTTCCTTTCTTTAAATTTACTTATAGCAGGAAGCTTAATCGGGAAAAACATGGGTGTCGTTTCCTTATATTTTAAATACGCCTCTCCATATTCTTTCAGAACCTGCTGCTCTTCCCTTCTCGCAAGTCTGTAGTAGAGAATCAGCAGGATCGGATACATTATCAAGAGGGTCGGGTTCAGCCATCGAAACATCCAGCCGGTGATAATCAGAAATATTCCCGTATATTGGGGATGGCGCATGTATCTGTATATCCCGTCGGTGACCAGAGCGCTTGCTTTGTGAATTTTCATCCATCCAAGGAAAACCAGCAGCATCCCGATAAGCGTCATCCATACGCCCACCGCTCTGGTAGGCCAATGTTTGGAAAAATACCAAACCGATGATTTAATCCCTCCCAATCCGATGGCGTCCCATATTTGATTATCAGCGCCAAGCGGTTGTAACAGGAAAATCAACAAAGGCACACCGAACATTTCAGCGAATAGGGCCAGGATAAACGCGGAAAGCATTCCTTTTGAACGCCACTCGATTCGATCGCGAAAGGGTAAAAACACGATAAAAAGCAAAAATACAGCCGCATTGATTACAATTGCGACCTTCATTCCCCAGTGGCCCATTATATATCGAATGGCAGCCGGTGGCCCCGGTTTGTCCGTAAAGTGTCCCCAATAAAGATAGACGAATCCGAAAATCAACAGGAAGCCCAGGATGTAATAAATGACTTCTTTGGTTAGATTTAATTGATCCTGGCTTTTCATGATCTCGTACCTGGGGCGTCGGTAACCTGCCATATCCGTAATGAGAATAGCAGTGGGTTTGCGTTCGACCTTCTTTTAAACAGATACATCTTTAAACTCAAATAAATGAGTGATCCCGTGACGTATCAGAGAAGCCAAGTCAACTTGACGGGCCAGGCGAAAGTGGATCCAGGATTTAGGCGAAATGCAAAGGGCAATATTGTGAACAGATTTTCAGGTCGAACAGGCCGATTTTTTTGTACCACACAGTGGCACATGGATCAAGTGAATAATTCTCGTTTTCACAGTGCGACCTGTTGAAGGATACAGCGGAATTTTAAAGAATCGCATTTAATTGACTGTTGAAGGGTTTTATGAAATGAAGATCTAATCTTATCAATTATTATTCGGAAGTTTATTTGAATGAATGACAGAGCCGCCAAATTAACAGCCCTGACGATTGCGTCGCTGAGTTCTTTTATTACGCCCTTTATGATCTCTTCGATCAATATCGCGCTACCGGTAATCGGAAAGGAATTTAAAACCGATGCCGTGGTCTTAAGCTGGGTGGCGACATCTTATCTGCTGGCGGCGGCCGTGTCTCTGGTGCCGTTTGGCAAGCTGGCCGATATTTACGGCCGCAAGAAAATCTATATGCTCGGGATGGGGCTTTTTACCCTGACATCGCTGCTGTCTGCCGTAGCGACCTCGGCGCCCATGCTGATCATTTTCCGTATATTTCAGGGCGCCGGCAGCGCCATGGTGTTTGCCACCGGAATTGCGATCTTAAGCTCGGTTTATCCGCTTGAAGAACGGGGTAAGGTCCTGGGAATCGCCGTGGCCGCCGTATACATTGGGTTATCCTGCGGCCCGTTTTTCGGTGGGTTTTTAACCCATCATCTGAGCTGGCGCAGCATTTTTCTGATCAATATTCCATTCGGTGTGCTTATCATCCTGCTCATTATCTTTAAATTAAAAGGCGAGTGGAAAGGCGCGCAAGGCCAAAAATTCGATCTCACCGGCTCCATCATTTACGGAACCGCCATTTTTGCTTTTATGTACGGCATTTCAATTTTACCGGCAACCATGAGTATCATCTTAATTCTAACGGGCGTTGCCGGGCTTGTCGCTTTTGTTAAGTGGGAACTGGTGGTGGCGAGCCCGGTATTTGAGGTCAATCTTTTTGTCACCAACCGGACTTATGCCTATTCCTGTTTGGCAGCTTTGATTAATTACAGCGCCACTTTTGCCGTTACGTTTTTGCTCAGTTTTTATTTGCAATACATCAAAGGAATGCCACCCCAGGGTGCCGGGGTGGTGCTGGTCTCAACCCCGATTATGATGGCCGTTTTTTCTCCGCTGGCGGGCCGGCTTTCCGACCGGGTCGAGCCGCGCGTGATTTCATCGCTGGGTATGGGCCTGACGGCATTGGGGCTGGTGCTTTTAATTGTGCTGAATGCGCACACGGCGCTGGCTTACATCGTGGCCAGTCTGTTGACCCTGGGCTTTGGTTTTGCGCTGTTTTCATCTCCCAACATGAATGCGATTATGAGCTCGGTGGATAAACGTTTTTACGGGATTGCCTCGGCCTCGGTGGGAACCATGCGTCTTTTAGGCCAGATGCTGAGTATGGGGATTGTGACATTAATTTTTGCGCTATATATCGGACGGGAACAGATTACGCCTCAATCCTATTCGATGCTGATCAAAAGTATGCGGGTGGCGTTTATTGTCTTTTCCTGCTTTTGTGTGGGTGGGATTTTCTTTTCGCTCTACCGCGGCCGGCTGCGGCCGGGTGATTGATTTGCGAGTTTTCACCGCAGAGGCGCAGAGGTCGCAGAGAAAAAAATTATATCTTCGCGTACTTTGCGTCTTTGCGGTGAAATATTAACTATTCCACGTTGCCTTTCAGGCCGATCTCTTCGGCCACTTCGCGCATGCCCATGATGGTGTCGGTGATCAGCTCGGAAAGCTCAATCCCCAGCATTTCGGCACCCCTTTCAATGATGGAACGATCAACCCCGGCGGCAAACTGTTTTTGCTTCCATTTCTTCTTAACGGACTTGGTTTTCATATCCATCACGCTTTTCGAGGGCCGCACCAATGCGGAAGTGACCACCAGCCCGGTGAGCTCATCGATGGCATACAGGACCTTTTCCATATCCGATACGGGCTTCACATCGCTGCAAATTCCCCAGCCGTGGCTGACGACCGCGCGGATGTATTCTTCGGGCCAGTCATTTTCCTTGAGAATTTCTTCGGTTTTTTTGCAGTGCTGATCCGGAAACTGCTCATAGTCCAGATCATGAATCAGGCCGATCACGCCCCATTTTTCCTCGTCCTCACCCCGTTTGCGGGCCATATAGCGCATGACGCCTTCCACCGCCATCGCATGTTTTATGAGGCTTTCGTTTTTGTTATATTGTTTAAGAAGTGCCAGCGCCTCTTCGCGGGTCGGGACATTTGAGCCCATGTAAATCCTCCTTATCGTAATCCTATTTTGCTTTTAACTGTCATTCAATAACACCTATCGTGCAGCAGTCAAGCCTTATTGTTTTATTTCCTCTTGATCCTTTTAACTCGACCGGCTATTTAAATTTAGCTCGGCATTTCATTGTTTCACCGCCTCAGCAGAGGTGGGATTTTTGGCAGAAAGGATACCAAGCTTGAAAACGACGCTGGATTCTTCTTTTCAGAAAATCCATCTGATTGAACTCTATTTTCGAAATGTCGGTGCGAATTTATTGGGATTCCTCATCATCGTCCTGCTCAACCTTTTCACACCGGTGGAATTTTTTAAAATTCAACGGGCCTTTCTGTTAGCCGGCGGCTGGTTGGTGATCCTGTCTTTTTATCCCCTCGTGATTTGTATCGGAACGGCACTTCAATATATCGTCCAGCGTCCAATTACGGAAATGATAAACCATATGCGTCAGGGACTGGAAATTGCGGCCGCGATGGAGGAAAAGGCCAGGCGCCGAATATTGAATTTTCCCGTGATTATTGGAATGGTCAATTTTGCCATGTGGATCGTTTTAACGGCGCTTTTGGGCATTTTTTTTGTGATATTCAGAGACGCGCCCCTCCGAATCAGCTTTTTTGTGCTATTCAGAGGGTTTATGGTGGGCTATATTTCGGCCATCCTATCTTTTTTCCTGGTCGAAGCGTATAGCCGCAGACGGCTGGTTCGGATTCTATTTCCCGAAGGTAAGCTTGCAACGACACCGGGAACCATTAAATTATCCATTCTCAGAAGAATCCGGGTGCTTTATGGTGTTGGCACCCTGGCACCGATGCTTATACTGGTTGGCACCCTTTTATTTGTTTTATGGGAAACGGGAGGGACCCCCATTTCATCCGCTGATTTTGGCCGGGAGTTTCTCGTTTTTTCAGTTATCTTGTGTGGTATTTTTATATTCGTCGGCCTCAGATTGAACGTCCTTTCAGGCAAGTCGATTATCGAGCCCATCACCGACATGATGGTGCTCGTCCGCCGGGTAAGGAAAGGGCACTTCAAGCAAAAGGTGCGGGTGGTTTCCAATGATGAACTGGGTGTTTTAGGCGACGGCTTAAATGAAATGACCGAAGGTCTGATCGAGCGGGAACAGATGCGACAATCGTTGTATCTGGCCCAGGAAGTTCAGCAAACCCTTTTACCCCGGGAGAACCCCAAAGTTGACGGGTTGGATATTGCGGCAACCATTGTCTATTGTGATGAGACCGGGGGTGATTATTATGATTACCTGAATACCCGGCAGACATACCCCGGAAGTTT
>JBFFCW010000258.1:0-5856 GCA_041559695.1 Desulfobacterales bacterium | reverse complement strand
GCGATTTGAAGTTGCCAACGGCGCCACCCTGTTTCTGGATGAGATCGGGGATCTGCCGCTGGAACTGCAGCCCAAACTGCTGCGGGTGATCCAGGACGGTGAGTTTGAACGCTTGGGCAGTTCCGTTACGATCAAAGTCGATGTGCGGGTGATTGCCGCCACCAATCGTAACCTGGAAGAGGAAATCCGCCGGGGCCGGTTTCGGGAAGATCTTTGGTACCGGCTGAATATTTTTCCGATTACGGTGCCCCCGCTGCGAGAGCGGACGGAAGACATTGCCCCGATGGTGGATTTTTTCGTAGATAAAATTTCCAAGAGACTGGGCAAGTCCATTGAGAGCATCCCGACGAGCGTCATGAATGCCTTTCAGGATTATCAATGGCCCGGCAATGTCAGGGAGTTGGAAAATGTCCTCGAGCGCGCGGTAATCAACACCTCGGGACCCAAACTGCACCTGGTGGATGAACTGAAAAACCCCCATAAGGATTTAACGACCACGCAAAAAACGCTGGAAGCGGTTGAACGCGACCATATTGTCCGGGTACTCGAGCAGACCAATTGGAAAGTGAGCGGCCAAAACGGGGCTGCACAAATCCTTGGGCTCAACCGCAGCACACTGCGCGCCCGCATACGAAAATTGGGTATCCGCCAGCCATGAGCATGTGAGGTCGATTTGTGTTGTTACTCGTGCCATGATCTCTAATAGGATAACCGGGTCTTGACCCGACACCTGGAGTTACACAGAGTTAAAAAACAATTTTTTCGCAAAGCGCCTATTCCTCGGGGTTTTCCTCAAACAACAGCCTGTCAATTTGTATTCCCTCACGCAGAGCTGTAAACATCACTTCAGGGGCGCCGGGCATGGTCATATATGACCAGTGGTCATATATGACCATGTTACTGCACGCGTTCATCGTTCCTCGATCAGTCTCTTTTATAAAAGTATTATATTAAATATCATATCGTTAGGTTAATTACAGTTGAAGCCAGTCCGCCTGGCACGAAGCTTGAAATTATGACTATGTCGGTTTGAATTTTTTGATGGCAGCTGGGGGGGGGAATTCCCGTGCTATATTAACGCGTGTGTCATGTCTGTGCTGAGAGGAGGGTTTTCGTGATCATTTTCAGAACAACCATGAATGTATTTTCAGATAAACGGACAGAGGTTATGCAAACACTTCTCTCAATGATTGAACCAATCGAAAATGTGAGGGGATGTCTGAGCTGTCACGTTTTCCGGGACATCGAAGAAAAGAACGTTTTCAGTTTGATAGAGGAGTGGGAGACTCGCGAAGATCTAAACAATCACATCAAGTCGGACAGATTCAGCGTTTTGCTTGGAACAAAGAGCCTTTTATGCGAACCACTGCAAATTGAAATCCACACGGTTTCCCATTCGGAAGGAATGGAGACCGTAAAGGCCGCCAGGGGAAAATCGGCCTAATTGCTTACGTTTTGTATGAAGATGCACCCATGAAGAAGATACTTAAATTTTGCATACGTTGCTCCTGACAGAATGAATGTGTTCTGTAAGGAGTTAAAAATGCTTTAGGGGGCTCATATTCATTCTGTCTAACTTAAAGTGAGGAGGTATCCAATGAAAGTAAATAAAGAAAAAATTAAAGTCGGAGTGTGGGGTGCTATTTGTGGTGCCATTATCGTTATGATTATCGGCTTCGGTTGGGGCGGCTGGGTGTTGGGTAGTACGTCCCAGAGAACGGCTGATACAATGGTTGAAAATGCGCTTGTCGCGCGTTTGTCTCCGATGTGTTTAGAACAATTTAACAACGATGCGCAGAAGGAAACAAAGCTTAAAGAATTAACAGCATTAAACCGCTGGGAAAGAGAAAAATATGTCGAGGAGCAGGGTTGGGCAACCATGCCATTTGAGAAGGAGCCGGACAAGATGCTTTCAGAGCTGTGTGTCGAGCAGATCCTGAATGGCGGGTAATGCTGCTTATTCTGGGGGGCCGGATGAGCCTGGCCCTCCTTTTTCATATGTTCTAAAGCATATCCAACCTTTTGGCCTGAATACTTTTTTAACAGTTTTAGGATCAGAAACCGTTGTGCTGACCAAATTGTATTTACCGGAGAGAAAGCTGCCGATTTCGCCATACCTTCAGATCATGTTCTTTTTGACAATCCCGGCTGATGGGTTACAGCCGGATGACAGCCTATAAATAATGATCCCGTGTGTAACAGCACGGGCAAGAGAGGAAAGGATTCGAAAATGAACACGGGCAGCGAAAAAATATTGGTCGTTGATGATGATGATCGTATTCGAGACATCGTTTCAAAAATGCTTTGTCGGCTCGGCTATGCAGTATTATCAGCGGATAGTGGTGAAAAAGGATTAGCGCTTTTTCTTAAAAACGAATTTGACCTGGTCATGACTGACTTTAACATGTCTGGCATGGACGGTATTCACCTGGCAGATTTCGTCAAAGAAAAATCTCCCGCCACACAGGTTGTGCTTATGACAGGTGCTGATAAAGCGGTCATTTTATCCAAAATAAAAGGCACTGCTGTGGCCAAAGCCCTTTTTAAGCCCTTTACCTTAGCGGAGATGGATGTGACGGTCCAAGGATTGTTGCACCCATAAAAATAAAGGAACTTGCCAGACTATCCTAAGGTACTGCCTTAACCAGCGAAATTCAAATAACCCGCGCAGTCATCGCCATAAATTTTTACCAATATTTCTAAACATTGCTTATTAGAAAACGAATAAGGAATCTTACGATATGAACATTCTTCTCATTTACCCAAAATTTCCCGACACGTTTTGGTCTTTCACATACGCTTTAAAATTCATCCGAAAAAAAGCAGCATACCCGCCGCTGGGTTTGCTCACCGTAGCGGCCATGTTGCCGGATGAATTTCACCGGCGTCTGGTGGATGTCAACGTAGACGGCCTCACCGATGAAGATCTCAAATGGGCAGACTTCGCCTTCATCGGGGCAATGGCCGTTCAACGAAACTCAGCCAAACAGATCATTGCCCGCTGCAAGTCGACGGGCTTGAAAGTCATCGCAGGGGGACCGCTTTTTACGGCGGAACCGGATGCGTTTGAGGCGGTGGATCACCTGGTCCTGGACGAGGCAGAACTCACATTGCCGCCTTTTCTTGAGGACTTGAAAAACGGTCATCCCCAAAAAATATACCGGGCCTCGGGTTTCTGTGATCTTGGCCACACGCCGCCTCCCGCTTGGGATCTTGTCGAAATGAAAAAATATGCGTCCTTGAGCATTCAGTTTTCCAGGGGGTGTCCATTCAACTGCGATTTCTGTAATGTCACGGTTCTCCTCGGCCACAGGCCCCGACTGAAGTCAGCGCAACAGGTGATCGCAGAACTGGATCGTATGTATGATGCGGGCTGGCGCAGTAACATCTTTTTTGTTGACGACAATTTTATCGGAAACAAGCGCTACGTAAAAACGCGGCTGCTGCCGGCGCTGATCGAATGGCGCCGAGACAAGAAGGGGTGTGTATTTTTCACAGAAGCTTCTATAAACCTGGCCGACGATGCCGAGCTTCTGGACCTGATGGTCAAGGCCGGTTTCGATTCGGTTTTCATTGGAATCGAAACGCCGAATAATGACAGCCTTACCGAATGCCAAAAAATACAAAACAAGAACCGCGACCTCATTAATGATGTAAAGATTTTGCAGCGTGCCGGCTTACAGGTTCAAGGGGGCTTTATTGTCGGCTTTGACAGCGATAGCCCCTCTATTTTTCAGCAGCTTATCGATTTTATTCAAAAAAGCGGCATTGTAACCGCAATGGTGGGGCTGCTCCAGGCTCCTCCGGGGACAAGGCTGTTTGATCGCCTGAAGAAAGATAACCGTTTATTGGGAATGACGATTTCAGGCGATAATGTGGATGGCACAACCAACATTGACCCCAGGATGGGGCTCGATCAGCTCATGAGCGGCTACCGGTTCATCATGGGCCATATCTATTCTCCCAAGCTTTACTATCGGCGGGTAAAAGTATTTCTCAAAGAATTCGGCAATTTCAAGGTGGACACACGGATAGATCTTCAACGATTTCTTGCATTTTTCCGTTCCAGCATTCGGCTGGGAATTCTGGGCAAAGAGCGTTTCCATTACTGGCGTTTAATGACCTGGACGCTGGTGCGCAAACCCCGGGCGCTTCCCCTGGCCGTCACCCTTGCAATATACGGTTATCACTTCCGAAGGATATGCGAGAACCATATTCTTTGAGCCGGGCAGCAAATTAGCTTTTGAAACCTGCAGACATTTGCCGCGAACAGATAGGGATTTATCATGAGTGGATTCTATAAATATCTTGAAAGCAACGGGGTCAAAGATATCAAAAAGCTGACCGGTTTTGTCTGTAATTTTCTCAAGGACCCATCCATCTTTTTCGATTTAACTGAGGCCGAAAGAGATGGAATGGAGAAAAAATTAGATGAAGCCCTGGCATTCTTCAAAATTGAAAAAAGCTAAACCTGCCGGGCGCTGAATTCAAGGAGGCACGATATGCCTGATAGTTTTGTTTCGGCAATGATTGCGAAAATTATGCGCCAATGTGCAAGGTCTGTTCGAAATTCATAAGCACTATGAATTGTGTGGACGCAAAGGAGGTAAGCTATGTCCGAATGGAATCAATCATCAGGGGGATCACCGCCGGCTTTGGATGACATCTTGGAGAAAATTCGACTGAAGCTAGAAGGGTACAAAGGCGCTCCGTTCTTGATCCTCGGCGCTGTGGCGGCGGCGGTGGTTATCTTGTGGACAGCCTGGTTCACCGTCCAGCCGGAAGAGACGGGGATTGTACAACGCTTTGGAAAAGTCATGCGCACGGCTGGCCCGGGACTGCATTTTAAGCTGCCCTTGGGTGTCGAAAAGGTTCGTCTCTTACCCACGGCCCGCGTACTCAAAGAGGAGTTCGGCTTCCGGACGGTGGCCACCGTGCCCGGTAAGAAGACGCAGTATGATCCGAGCGGTTCTTTTAAGGACGAGTCGCTGATGCTAACCGGAGATTTAAACGTTATCGATGTCCAGTGGATCATCCAGTACCGCATCGAAGACCCGATCCGCTATTTGTTCCAGGTACGCAACGCACCGAAAACGATCCGTGATATCACCGAGGCGGTCATGCGCCGGGCGGTGGGCAATCGTCTGGGCAGCGATGTGCTCACAACCGGCCGGGTGGCGGTTGCCAGCGAAGCAAAAATTGAGATCCAGAAAATCTTGACGGCCTATGAGACCGGCGTGCGTTTGGTTACCGTGGAACTTCAGGATGTGACCCCGCCGGATACCGTGAAGCCGGCCTTCAATGAAGTAAACGAGTCGCGTCAGGACAAAGAACGCACAATCAATAAGGCCCAGGAGCAGGCCAACCGGGAAATTCCCAAGGCTCGGGGAGTGGCGACACAGAGTATCAGCGAGGCCGAGGGCTACGCCCTTGAGCGTGTCAACCGGGCCGAAGGCGAGGCGACCCGTTTTGAGGCCATCCTGGGTGAGTACCAGGGGGCGCCGCAGGTCACGCGCCGGCGTCTGTATCTGGAGGCCATGACGGGTTTACTGGCGGATATGAAGGGGCTCTATATAGTGGATAGGGATCAGCAGGCCATGGTGCCCTGGCTCCCATTGGAGTCCAGTCAGCAGCCATCACCAGAAGGGGGGAAGCCATGAAGTTTACTTTGAAAACGGCGATCATCGGCATAGCGTTGGTTATCCTTATCGTAATCTATAGCGGGCTTTACACTTTGGAAGAGGGCCTGCAAGCAATTGTGGTGCAGTTTGGCCGGCCGGTTGGGGAACCGGTAACCGAGGCGGGGCTGCACATTAAACTGCCCTTTGTGCAAGAGGTGCGGCGATTTGAAAAGCG
>JBFFCW010000257.1:0-5927 GCA_041559695.1 Desulfobacterales bacterium | reverse complement strand
CTCATTTTCTCTAATTGAGGTGCTGTGTGCAGTTGCCAGCCGCATGCACCTGCAATCTGATTGATGCGCTCCTTTTCCCCGGAAACCCCGGGCCCGGGGTAATATCCCTTCAGGATAAATCCCGAGTCATTTTTCACGAACAGTCCTTCATTGGTGGCCAGGGTACTGACGCGTGTGCCCGGACAGGTGATATAGCGTACTTTTTCAACCAGACGGTTTGTGCGATGCAGCGTAACGACCACCACCTCCTGGGCGACACTGGCAATATCGTTGCCGCCCCCCGCGCCGGCCAGGTAAATATCTTTCCCTTTGCGGGTTCGAATAATCGTCGAGTTGATATTGCCGTTTTTATCGATTTGACCGGCGCCCAAAACCCCCAGGCACC
Organism: Desulfobacterales bacterium; assembly: GCA_041559695.1. GTDB lineage: Bacteria > Desulfobacterota > Desulfobacteria > Desulfobacterales > JAHEIW01 > JAHEIW01. Next base: position 5,542 of record JBFFCW010000257.1, on the reverse strand, counting down.
TGCTGTTGATGCCGCCGGCAGCGACACCATGCAGGTCTAAACTGTCAGAAATCATCTTGGCAGTCGCCATGTTGGCAGGGCTGATCAGCAAAGGATCCCCCGGGCAAGGTTGATACCCAATGCCGGCGGCGATCAAATCCACATGATAATCCTGCTCTTTTAAAAAATAATAGGCACACCAACCGGCCAACCCGGATAAACCAATTCCGGCAAACATGCTCTTATATTGACGGGTTAAAATAATATCTTTAATGATGCGGGCGCCGCCGATGATCGCATACTCGGCAGCGGTGGCCGATTTATCGTCAGCCGCTGCGGCCGCCGGCTCATTTTTTTCATTCGCTGATGTCGGGTGCTTTGGGCTGACCGCCACATCCTCAGCCGGCCGCTTCCCGAGTTTATCCAGATAGGCCTCGTGCGAAGGGCAATCCAGAATCCAATCCGTTACCCATCGGCTGTAAGCATCTGCGTCTTCAGCCGCCTTGCGAAAAGCTTTTAAAAAGGCGTAATCCAACCCATAGCCTTCAAACGCGGCGAGGCTTTGAGCGCTCATATTCTGGGGGTGCGCTCCGCGGGGAGCGACGCAAACGGCATTCACTAAACCGCCCGGGATCTTCACCAACAACGAGTGGTTTCTGATAAAATCCTCGTCAACAAGATTCTCAACACAGACAATGATGCCCTTTTTGCTGGCCTTGGCAGCCCAGGCGTCGCGCGACGGACCGGGAAGAATTACATTGCCCATGGGATCGGCGGCCCAGCCATGAACGATGGATATATCCGGGCATAAAGATTTAATTAATCCGATCTTCTCGCCGCTTCCAAATACGTCGTCGACAATCCGAATCGCTTGCTTATTTTCATCTGCCAGGCTGCTGCCAATGACCGAGCGGGTCGGCATAAACGGGAGGTTCAACGCGCCTGCCATGACCGCCTGGGTCAACGAAAGCATCGACCAGTTTTCAAGCTCACAGCTGTTATCATTAAACGCCCGCTGAATGACCGGGTTGGGGTAGGGCCGCGGGTAGATATCCGCGCAGGTGGCAAAAATCAGCTTTTTTACCAACCCGCCGTGAATCAGACTCAAGGCGTGATGTCCCCCGATCATATTCATTATCAGTGTAAAATCGGGCTGTTTGTCCCAAAACTGCCTGGCAAGCTCGCAGGTAGCTGCCCCCGCCTGCAGGCTGATATGGATCGTCATGCCCGGCTTTATGTTGTTTTCAATGGCTTGCTGTAAGCCGACAACTTTGTTGATCATCATTCTAAATCCTGGCGCTTTTTAAAAACGCGTTGCCGTCCATGTAAAAATCGTATTCTCCCGCTGACCTTTGGGTTTGGAATTCGGTATTGCAAGCGAGTGCAATCGAAAACTCTTTTCAGCTGCGGCCGAATTTGTCCATTTCCTGATTAATCAACTGAAATTGCCGGTTCTTTTTCCAGTCGAGTTTCTCGGTGTAGGTCTTTAATTTTGCAAAGCTTAAGGACGCACTGACAATTTCTTCGGTTTCACCGCCTTCGGCAAATACGAAAGCCGGCCGGGGGTCGTGCGGGCCGGCGATGACACTGTGTCCATAATAGGTTTTGGTGCGCTCCTTTCCGACCAGGTTGGCACTGGCGGCATAAACCAGATTTTCGGTTGCCCGGCAGCCGGTCTGTTGCACAATGTAATAGGGTTTACCCGGCCCGGCGGCGCTGGCCGTCGTGTTAACCAGCAAGGTTGCGTCTTTGAGCGCCATTATCCTGGCGAGTTCGGGAAAAAAATAGAAATCATAGCAGATCAACACCCCGATGTTGCCATAGCGGGTTTTCCAAACCGGTACCGCATCTCCCGCAGAAAAACAAAGACGCTCCGTGAAACGGGGCCAGGGCGCAAGGTGAAGTTTGCGGTAGGCACCCAGAATTCCTTCCGGCGCTATGACCACCGAGGAAATATAATGGGCAGCGGGATTCTGTTTGTCCCGTTCGGGCATTCCAAATATGATATAAACGTCCAATTCTTTCGCCAGTCTGCTCATTTCCTCGGTTGACGGTCCGGGGATCGCTTCTGCCAATTCAGCATGCATCCGGCACGATTTCTTTTCTGCACCCGCATCCTCGCTGCACTCATACCCGCTCAGGGCCAGTTCCGGGAAAACAATGATATGATTGCCCTGTCTGGCGGCATCCGTTACGAAGGCCCTCATCTTCGCCAGATTGGCGGCTTTGTCCCCCCACTCCGGGTGAAAATTGATACATGCCAGGGAAACGGTTTCATGATCTGCCATTTTAGTATCCTTGGTATCGGATTCGTCGAAAAAGAAGATAGATCCCGTCACGAAATCAAAGTCAGCTGCAAATTTTACGAATTCTTTTCTTTGAGCGCCTTTAAGACTTTCTCCGGTGTGATCGGGATATCATGGAACCGAATCCCGATTGCGTCATAGATCGCATTTGCAATTGCCGGCGCCGAGCACACCATGGTGCCCTCGCCAATGCCTTTGGCCCCCCAGGGTCCGTCACGATGCGCGGTTTCAATGATTGCGGATTTATAGTTCGCCAGATCCGGGCAATCCAAAGTGGTCGGAATTTTGTAATCCGCTAATTGCGGGTTGAGCATGACGCCGTTGTCCGTAATCACCTCTTCCATCAGGGTGCTGCCGATCCCCATACTCAGAACCCCGCCTTCCTGTTGCCCTTCGACCTGCATCGGGTTAATGGCTTTTCCGCAGTCATTGGCGGTGGCGATCTTTACAATTCTGATTTTTCCGGTCTGGGTATCCACCTCCACTTCAGCGGCCTGGGCCACAAACATATAAAACGAGGCCGGCTTCTCAGAAGCACCGGTCTCCGGGTCAGGAATCACGCCGGGCAGATAATAGGTGGCCTTGCCGATAATCTCCGCCCCTTCTTTTAAGGTATACCCCCCGATAACCATGGGAATGAAAAGATCTTTGATTTCCAGGCTGCGGTCAGGCGATCCTTTGACGAAAACTTTGGAATTCGCCGTTTCCAGATCGTCCTTATTGGCCTCCAACTCTTTCGCGGCCAGCTCAAACAATTGGCGCTTGGCATCCAGGCAGGCCTTGCGAATGGCATTCCCCATATTAAAGGTTGAGCGGCTTGAAGCCGTGCCCAGATCAAAGGGGGTAATATCCGTATCCGGATTCAAAACCCGCACCCTTGACACCGGTATCTTGAATTCTTCGGCGATCATCTGGCAAAATATGGTACTCGATCCCTGTCCTAAATCCACCGTGCTCGTCCTGAGTTCAACCAATCCATCCGGATGGACTTTGACAATCGCCGCGGAGGCAGTCGGCGCAATACTGTATTTGTTGCCCAAAGCAATGCCCTTGCCCCTTTTCAGGTGCGGTTCTGCTGCCTTGGTTTCTTTACCCCATTCAATCGCCTCGGCCGCAGCCCGCAGGCAGGCTTTGCCCCCCACGCTGTGCATGACTTCTTCGAAGGCATTCAGATCGCCTTCATCGATACAATTTTTTAATCTAAATTCAAGGGGGTCCATGTTCAACGTTTCGGCGATGATATCCATTTGCGATTCCATTCCCCACAGGGACTCGGCGTTACCAAACCCGCGGTAAGCACCGGCCATGCGTTGATTGGTATATACGCCATAGGCATCCAGACTAAAGTTTTCGATCCTGTAATTTGCCGCCGGGCCAAACGCCGCGTTTCTGGCAGTCAGGTAACCCGTTCCCGCATAAGCGCCGCCCACCAGCATCAGCCGCATTTGATTGGCCACAATGGTCCCGTCTTTATTTACACCGGTTTTGATATCCACGATATAATGGGCCCGGGTGGTCGTGGTGCTCAGGTGCTCTTCCCGGGTGAACTTCATCTTGACGGGCCTTTTCGGGTATCCCTTCTGGGCCAGGGCCAGCGAGGCGGCAATCTGTTCCGCCTTGGGCTCCCGCCCGCCGAAGCCGCCGCCCACGTGGGCGGGTATGATTATCCTGACAGCCGATGACGGCAGGCCTCTGGATTCCGAGATATCGCGGTGCATCCCGTATGGTTTTGAACTGGTGCCCCAAACCGTAAGCCTGCCGCTGTCGTCAACCATGGCCACCCCGCAGTGGGATTCCATCTGAACATGGTGAATCATGGCGGTCTCGAAGCGGTTTTCAAATACATAGTCCGCCGCTTTAAATCCGTCCTCGGCGTTATTTCGCCGAATTCTAAAGTAGTTGAAAACATTGGGACGATTTTCATCAAACTGGGGCGGAACCGAACGCAGCGTTTGATAGCGCTTCAAATCCTCGTGAAGAACGGCGGGGGGATTGCGCTTGAAGGCCGCTTCGCCATCGAAGACGGCCGGCAGTTCCTCGTATTCCACTTCGATGAGATCTACCGCCTCCTGGGCGATTTGCTCGCTTTCGGCTGCAACCGCCGCTACCGGATCACCGACATATCGGACCTTGTTTCTGGCCAGCACGTATTCATCCGCGACACCGGCGCCAAAGCGTGCGGGGCAGGTCTTCTCATCCCCCACGATCACCGCTTTGACACCCGGCAGCTGTTCGGCCTGCGAGGTGTCAATCGAAACAATTCTGGCGTGGGGATACGGGCTGCGTTTCACCTTCGCGTAAAGCATTCCGGGAAGTTGCATGTCTGAGCAATACTTCGCCCGGCCCGTCGCTTTTGCCGTCGCGTTAACATTGTATTCGGACTTCCCGATATATTGATATTCTCTCTTAGAATTCATGCCACAGACCTCCCTTTTTTCTAAAAGCCAGACCTGCCTTTACTTTTCGCCGGCACTCAATACGGCCTTGACGATTTTGTGATATCCGGTACAACGGCAAAGATTCCCCGACAGGGCATGCCGGACCTGACTTTCCGATGGGTGCGGGTTTTCCTGCAAATACGCCTTACTTGACATGATCATCCCGGCCGAACAGTAACCGCACTGAATGGCACCGTTTTCGATAAACGCTTGTTGAACGGGATCTAATATTTCTTCCGGGGCGAGTCCTTCAATGGTTTGAACGGTTTTTCCCCTGACCTGAAGCGCCAGGACCAGACAGGACTTAACCGCCATACCGTCCACCATAACCGTGCAGCAGCCGCACAGGCCGGCGCCGCAGCCTTCCTTGGTGCCGGTCATCCCCAGGTCGTCATGTAAAAACTGTTGTAAGGTCGTTGCCGGATCAATCAGGGCTTCCACCGCTTCTCCGTTAATGGTTAGATCCAAAGTTTCCATGATGAGTCGCCTTTCCTGCCGAATCATGAATTAAAAAAAGTTCCTGAGGCACAGTTTTCGGTGCCGGTGTCTGATTTTTGAGCTTTTACGGCGCCGCTGCACGGGTTGCGGCTTCTTTGATGGTCCGGGTCACCAGTACGTGGACAAGCTCGCGTTTGTATTCCTCGGAACCGTTGGTATCCGTGGTCGGCTGCGCGTCTTCGGCAGATACCCGGGCCGCCGCTTCAAGCAGGGCACCGGTGATTGCCTGTCCTTTGAGAAGATCCTCTCCTCTTTTTGATCTCAGCGGTGTCGGACCCACAGACCCCATTACAATCCGGATATCCTGGCAGCGGTTTTGAG
>JBFFCW010000256.1:0-5938 GCA_041559695.1 Desulfobacterales bacterium | reverse complement strand
TGGCCTATGCCATGTTAAACTTTATCGCCGTGCTGGCGGCCTCCAGATATTTTCTAAAACAAAAAGGGCTGTATGATGAAGGGCTCCGAAAGTAGGGTGCAAATACAGTAAGACAAAATCCGGCAGGAATCTGAACCTGAAAATATCGTATTATGAATATCATCGTCACTGTCATACTGATCTGCGGTATGTTCTTTTTCGCCGGCGGTGCCGTCGGCATTATCCGTTTTCCGGATTTTTACTCCCGTCTGCACCCTGCCGGCAAGCTGGACACGGCCGGCCTGGCTACTACCATGTGTGCGCTGGCTTTGTATACCGCAAGTTCGTTTTCTCTGGCGAACCTCATCACCGCCTTAAAAATTCTTCTTATTTTTGTATTCGTCTTTATCACCAGCCCCACTGCTACCCATGCCATCATCGATGCCGGCGTCAGGGCAGGATTGGCGCCGTGGAGAAAGGAGCCCGAGACAAACAAATGAATTGGCAGATCGAACTCATCATTCTGACCATTGTGATAATCTGCGGTATCAGCGCTCTGTCGGTCAAAGACCTTCTGAGCGCCGCCATCCTCTTTGGCGCCTATAGCTTTATGATGTGTCTGTTATGGGCCATTATGGGGGCGGTTGATGTGGCATTTACCGAGGCATCGGTGGGGGCCGGCGTCAGCACGGTTCTGTTTGTGGCCGCCGTTTATCAAACCTCGAGGAGGACCAAGGATTGAAAGCCTTCGGTTTAGTGCTGGCCGTATTTTTTGGGGGGCTCTTAATTTACGGCTCCTTTGAATTTCCGCTATGGGGAGACCCGGCCGCCCCCGCCAGTACCCATGTGTCACCGTATTATATTGAAAACGCCTTAAAAGATACTTCAGTTCCGAATATTGTAACTGCCGTTCTGGCCGATTACCGCGGATATGACACCATGTTTGAAACCATCGTCATTTTTACGGCCGGGATCGCCTGTATACTTCTTCTAAGAACCTATAAGACTGTCGAGCCGGATATCCGGCTCTACCGCCATATACCAACCGGCATAACCCTGCGCATTGAAAAGGGAGGCAAGTTCCCCGCGGACTCGCGTTATTTTGAGCGCCTCGATTCGGCTTGGGTCCCCTATGATTTAATCGCCAAGACCACTTGTCGACTGGTCATCCCGTTTATTCAGATATTCGCTCTTTATGTTATTGCCCATGGGCACTACAGCCCCGGTGGCGGATTCCAGGGAGGAGTTATTATGGGAGCGTCGCTGGTCCTTTTCGCCATTGCGTTTGATCTAAGATCGGCCATTCGACGCATGGGTGAGCGGGTGATTATGCTTTTAGCCACCCTTGGCGTAGGTATCTATGCGGGAGTCGGCATCCTCTGTATGCTCTTGGAAAAGAACTATTTAGATTACAGTGCGCTTGCCACTTTCCTTCCTTTTGATCCGGTAAGTGCGCGCTCCCACGGAATTTTGATGGTTGAAATCGGCGTCGGCATCGTCGTGATGGCTGTTATGATACTTCTTTATTTCATCCTGGCATCGGCCGGCAAATATGACGAGGGATTGTGATGGCGGTTGGAGTCCTCGAAATTTTAGTCTCCAGGATCAACTACTGGGTATATATCGCCCTGATGATGATCGGTCTGTATGGTATCATCATCAAAAACAACATTATGAAAAAAATTATCGCTTTGAGCATTTTGCAGACAGCTGTTATTCTATTCTTTGTTTCCATCGGCGCCAAAAGGGATGCTACGATACCCATTATTGACCACACGAATGCCTCGGCTCACACTGCAATCAGCGCCACCCATTTCATAAACCCGCTACCGCATGTACTGATGCTTACGGCCATCGTTGTAGCCGTTGCAACGCTGGGAGTTGCGCTATCCATGATCATAAAAATCTACAGAGAATACAATACGCTGGAAGAAGATGAAATTTTGCCACAGTTAAGGGAAGATAAATGACGGTTGCCAGAGAAGATTTAAAACAAATATTCATGCTGAGATATCTCAGCGATGAAATGCTCGACAAATTAATCCCCATTACTCAGTTAGTTCATTTCGAAAAAAGAGAATTAATATTCCGCCAGGGGGAAAAATCCCGGCACTTTTATATGTTGAAAGAAGGCAAAGTAATTCTTGAACAAAGAATTACCGATAAGATCGCCGTTTCGGTAAGTGCCATCAAACCGGGAAATTCGTTCGGATGGTCGGCAATGCTTGATGGCGAGGAATATACCATAGACGCTGTATGCGCCGAGCCGTGTAAAGTCTTCACGCTGCCAGATAAAGAAATAAAGGCGCTTTTCGAAGAAGATCATTCCCTGGGATTCATCATGAGCCAGCAGTTGCTGCGAATCATCAAGAAACGGTATGACATCCGAACCGAGCAGTTCCTTAAAACACTAAGGCATCACCCTGAAATCAGCAACCTGTTATAACCCATCTGATCACTGATTAATAAACATGGCTCAGCAATTACCGGCAATTATCGTCATCGCACCGCTTGTAATTTCTTTTTTAATCTTTTTTTCAGGCTTGTGGTACAAAAGGATCGCTTACCCGCTGGCTGTCACGGCCATGTCCATCTGTTTGTTGGCATCGGTTGGAATTCTGCAATCGGTCATCGTGGAGGGAACCATTTCCTACTGGCTGGGTGGGTGGCAACCTCCCTGGGGAATCGAATATCGAATCGATCATCTCAACGCCGTCATGCTGGTGTTGGTCTCCGTGCTGGGCCTGCTGGCGGCCGTTCAGGCCAATGGCAGCGTGGCGCGGGAGCTGCCGGAAAAAACAACGCTGTTCTGGAGTCTTTACATTTTAATGATCACCGGCCTATTGGGCATATGTATCACCGGTGACCTGTTCAATCTTTTCGTGTTGCTGGAAGTTGCCTCCATAGCAGGATACGCGCTCATATCCATGGGGGAAAAAGGTGCCCTCTATGCCGGCTTTCGCTATATTATCATCGGCACCATTGGCGCCAGCTTTTACCTTCTGGGCGTCGGTTATCTATATCTCGTCAGCGGCTCGCTGAACATGGCGGATCTTTCACAATTGCTTCCCAAGCTATATCATTCCAAAACGGTGTTGGCCGGATTTGCCTTCATTTTTATTGGGTTGAGTATAAAGATGGCCCTTTTCCCCTTACATGGATGGCTACCGGATGCATATGCCTACGCGCCATCTGCCGTCAGTGCAGCGGTAGCGCCTTTAGTGACCAAAGTGATGGCCTATGTCATTTTTCGCCTGATCTTTACCGTCTTTAGCCCGGAATTTACTATCTTCATATTGCGGGTGACAGACGCTATGATCTGGATCGGGACCTCAGCGATATTCTTCGGTGCCGTTATGGCCCTGTCTCAAACAGACTATAAGCGGATGTTGTCATATATCGTCATAGCAGAAATTGGTTATATCATCGGCGGAATGGGCGTGGCCAATACCACCGCCGTAAAAGGGGCGATTTTTCACATTGTCAATGATGCCCTGATGGTGGCCTGTCTTTTTTCAGTAGCCGCTCTGGTCATGCACAAGACCCACGGCCACCGAATTGACGATTTTAAGGGTATTTTCAGGAACATGCCGATTACGGCAGTTGTATTTACCGTGGGCGCTCTTGCGGTTATCGGCGTCCCGCCGACATGTGGATTTTTCAGCAAATGGTATTTACTTTTGGGCGGGATCAAGGCTGGTCAATGGGCATTTGTAGCTGCATTGCTGGTAAGCACGTTGATCAATGTGGCTTTATTTTTCAAAATTTTCGACAGAGGTCTTTTTGTTCATGGGCAACATACTGAACCGCATTACGCAAGACCCGGGTATGCCCACAATTCCCGGGAAGCCCCGCTCAGCATGTTGCTGCCTGCAGTGGTTCTGGCTTTGGCCATTTTGCTGGTTGGCGTTTTTAACCAGGCCATCATGAATAATTTCATTGGCTATGCGGTTCCCCTGGGACTCTGAAGCAGTTGTCCATAAAGCGTAAAATTATCCGCCTGCAGAGCGGGAATCTTCAGGAAGCCCCCTGCAAGGAAGCGAAGACAGATATCAGGATCCTTAAAATCCGAAATTCGATCTTTACAAGCGGGGCGATAATCGTATTTCGTATTTTCCATCACTAGGCAGCATGCGTCCCGGAGCGGCAGAATCCTTCCGGGTTCGTCTCTGGAGGTAGTGGTTTAATACCGGACTTAGGGTGAGTAAATGCCGGACTTATTATCAATAACATACAGACCGGTCTGGGCGCTGATATGTCCGTCCATCGTGTCTGTGCTGATTATTATTTCGGGGAAACGGCCGAATCTGAGGGAAAGCTGGACCCTCTTGGGCAGCGCTGCTCTTTTTTTGATGGTTCTTTCCATGATCCCCGTTGTATTGGAACAGGGCCCAATCCAATTTTCCTGGTTTGATCTATTGCCTGACGTTGGGTTTGCCTTTAAGGTGGATGCACCGGGTCTCATTTTCGCCATCACTTCATCGAGCCTGTGGATTTTAGTGTCTGTATATTCCATTGGCTATATGCGGTCTCAAAAAGAACACGCACAGACCCGATATTACTTCTCATTTGCGGTGGCCCTGGCAGGTGCCGTCGGTGTGGCGCTGGCCGCCAATCTGGTTACGATGTTCATTTTCTATGAGATATTGACCATTTCCACCTATCCACTGGTTGCCCATGAAGAATCACCGGAAGCCTTAGCCGCCGGCCATAAATACCTGGCCTATTTGCTGACCGGCAGCGTTTTTTTCTTGATCGGCATATTAATGACATATTTGTTGGTTGGAACCACCGATTTCAGCTATCAGGGAATTTTAAAACCGGCGCTGAATGCTTCTTCGGCCATCACGTTGCAAATCATATTTTTCTGCTTTTTGCTCGGATTCGCCAAGGCCGCCTGGATGCCGGTCCATTCCTGGCTACCGAGTGCGATGGTCGCTCCCACGCCGGTCAGCGCGCTGCTGCATGCGGTTGCTGTTGTCAAAGCGGGGGTTTTCGGCATCATCAGGGTGGTTTGTCATATTTACGGCATCGAGCTGATGGACACGCTCGGTTTGGGTCTGGCCCTGGCAGCGGTGGCTGCCGTCACTATCGTCGTGGCTAATTTTTTTGCCATCGGCCAAAACAACCTCAAAAGAATGCTGGCCTATTCCACCATAAACCAGCTGTCCTTTATTATTTTAGGGGTCGCTCTTTTAAGTCCCATGGCCGTCACCGGCGCCCTGCTTCACATTCCTTTTCACGGTTTTATGAAAATAACGCTGTTTTTATGTGCCGGCGCGATCACCGCCATCACCGGCAAAAAAGCCATCAGCGATTTGGCAGGCATGGGCAGGGTTTTGCCGGTTACCCTGGGCGCCTTTATGATCGGTGCCTTCGGCATGAGCGGGGCTCCCCCCCTTGCGGGGTTTATCAGCAAATGGCATATCGGACTGGGTGCTGTTGAATCGGGCGCGCGTTTTTTTTTATTGATCATTCTGGTTGGTTCTCTTTTAGACGTCGTTTATTTTTTTCCGGTCATCCGCACCGCATTTTTCGACAAGAGGCCGAACGATGAAGCATTCGCAAATGAGGGGGAAGAAAAAGTCGACATTTATAACGGACAAAACCAGGTTCTTGAAAGCCGGCAGGCGATTTACCTGTTAATGATCGTTCCCCTGGCAATCACCGCCATATTTTCCATTCTACTCTGTCTATTTCCCAACACCTTGAGAATTTACGACCTGGCCCAAACGGCCGTTAATAATATTTTCGGAGGCATGTAATCATGAGCAAACTACGAACATATCCTAAAAAGCTGTTCTGGCGGCTGTATTTTGTCTGCTTCGCACTCAGTCTGATTTTGGATATTATTTGGCTGTACACCCATCGTTTTCACTATCATTTTTCATTTCAGGAACTACCGCAATTCTTCGCCATCCTCGGACTTTTCGGCTGCATGCTGCTCATTTTAATAGCG
>JBFFCW010000255.1:0-5987 GCA_041559695.1 Desulfobacterales bacterium | reverse complement strand
ATCACCCGGAACAACCCGATAAAATCATCGCGCTGGAACGGTAAAATCGTATCCAGTGCCTCCTGGCGTTCACGGGCCAGATCGGTCATGATCATTTTCTGGACGTGCGGCAGTCGCCCTGGCTCAAAGAACATGTGCTCGGTGCGGCAAAGCCCGATACCCTGGGCGCCATATTCACGTGCCCTTTCGGCATCCTTGGGGTAATCCGCATTGGCCCAGACCCCCAACCGGCGATACGTATCGGCCCAGGACAACAGCTTGAGCAGCCAGGGATCATTGATGTCCGGAACCATGGTTTCCAGCTTTCCCAGATAGACTTCGCCGGCCGTACCATCGATGGAGATCCAATCGCCTTCTTTGATTTCCTGGTTGCCCACGTTCATCCGGCGGTTGGCCAGATCGATTTCAAGGGAAGACACGCCGACAACCGCCGGGGTGCCGAACTGCCGGGCCACCAGGGCGGCATGGCTGGTGCGCCCGCCGCGGCTGGTTAAAATCCCCTCGGCCGCCAGCATGCCGTGGACATCGTCGGGCTTGGTCTCCGGTCGCACCATTATCACATCTTTGCCCTGATCTTTGGCCCACTGTTCGGCCCGATCGGCATCGAAGGCCACAATCCCGACCGCAGCTCCGGGCGACACATTGAGCCCTTTGGCCAAAAAGGCGCCCGAATTGCGGGCTTTTTGCTTGGCCTGGACGTCAAACTGGGGATGCAAAAAGAAATCGACCTGCTCGGGGCTTACCCGCAGCACCGCCTCTTCTTTGTTAATCAATCCCTCCTCGACCATATCGACGGCAATCCGCACCGCGGCCTGGGCGGTGCGCTTGCCGTCGCGGGTTTGCAGCATCCACAGCTTGCCGTTTTCGACGGTAAACTCCACGTCCTGCATCTCGCGGTAATGATTTTCCAATTTCATGCAAATCTCTTCGAATTCGGCATAGACCTCCGGCATTTCGGTTTTCATCTCCTGAATGTCGTTGGTAGTGCGAATCCCGGCCACCACATCCTCACCCTGGGCGTTGGTCAGATAATCGCCTTCGATATGCTGTTCCCCGGTGGAGGCATTGCGGGTCATGGCCACCCCGGTGGCGCTGGCGTCGCCCATATTGCCGAAGACCATGGTAACGATATTCACCGCCGTTCCCAGATCATGGGCGATGCCGGCGGCATTGCGGTAATCGATGGCGCGCTTGCCGTTCCAGCTCTTAAACACCGCTTCGGTCGCCTTTCGCAACTGCACTATCGGGTCGGTCGGAAAATCGCGATGGGTGTGATGCTTGTATATCTTTTTGAACTCGATGCTGACCTTCTGCCAGTCATCGGCTGTCAATTCAGCATCGCTGCCCACGCCCGCTTTGCGGCGGGCGTGAGTAATCACTTCTTCAAACGGCTCGTCGGGAATTCCCATAACGACGCTGCCGAACATCTGAACCAATCGCCGGTAGGAATCGTAAACAAAGCGCTCATCTTGGGTCAGTTCGAGCATACCTTTAAGGGTATCTTTATTGAGCCCGATATTGAGAACCGTATCCATCATGCCGGGCATGGAAAACTTTCCTCCCGAGCGACAGGAAACCAGCAAGGGATTTTTCGCATCGCCGAATTTTTTGCCGCTGGCCGTTTCGACCGCCTTTAGTGCCTCCATGACCTGTTCCCACATTCCCTCGGGAAACCTTTCGCCCGCCTCGAGATACGCATTACAGGCTTCGGTTGTCACCGTAAACCCGGGCGGCACCGGGACGCCGATACGCTCCATTTCAGCCAGGTTGGCGCCTTTTCCGCCCAGAAGCCCGCGAACCGCCTCCCAGTCATCTCCCACATATTTTTCGGCCTGATCCACTTCATCAAAAAGATAAACCCATTTGCTTTTGCTGCTCATCGTTTGCACCCCCCAAAAAGACATTAATCCGTTTATCGATTAATTCGACACCGATTTTGACAGTTAATGGTAAAGGGTTGAAAGTTGATAGTTGATGGTTATCGGTAAGCCGGCAGCAGACCGGACAAATTTTTTCCAGCGCCCGCGCCTGAGGCATTTACAAAAGGTCAAAGCGAACCGGATGCCGATCTCTTATTTCGCGTATTCTTGCGCTCGGGCAGATAGATTGCAGGTATTAGGCAGACATCGGTAACAACGACTGTAAATAAAACCGGCTGCTGAGGAAATAAATCCGATTTGCGCCGGCGGCATCCATTTCGATAAAAGCAATTAACCCCGCTTTAAGTCAAGCATTTTCTTGACGAACAATTACATTCGATCGATGCCATAACTGCCACAATACTTGATCCGGCTTCAATCGGGTATTATGTTCAATACAAATTCACATGCCATGGAGTACTGGCATGATGGAATGCTGGAATACTGGGTTTGGTGGAATGAAATCTAATTTTATATAGTTGGCACTCATCGGAAAATAAAATCAGGACATCATCCGCTTTTAATACCCAATATTCCATTATAGCGCTAAAGCTTCACTTCGTGCCCACATTCCATTATTCCATAGGTTGACCCCACCCCTCCGGGAGGAAATCAAAGTATGGCCCGCTGGGGCAGGATACCTTAATTGGAGCAAAACTATGGAGAACTGGGAAAAACAGCTCGCATGTGCAGAAGAATGCAGCCGGTGCAACAAATCTTTAGAAACCAAAGACCGCAGAATCCTATCGGTCTTCGATCACCAGCCGATTTGTTCGGATTGCAAGAAAGAAGAAGAAAAACGCCCCGACTACGAGGATGCCACCAGGCAAATGATGGCCGAGTGCATCGCGGAAACCAGCAAACCCTACGGCGATCCGGCCAGCTATTGTTTCCATCACTTTTGCCCGTTTAAGTGCAGCTAGGTTTTTACTTTTAGGAGAAGCCGGACGGGGCACGGCAGGAAGATTCCCATGGCCGCAGACAACAGTTACAAAGAACTACTGAAGAAAGTTAAAGCGCTGGAGCAAGAGGCCGCTGCCCGCAAAAAAGCGGAAGCACACCTGAAAGCGCAATCGGAAACCAAGTTTCGTTCAGTGGCCCAATCTGCCAAAGACGCGATTATCACCGCAGATGCTAAAGGCAACATTGCTTTTTGCAATACGGCAGCTGATAAAATGTTCGGCTACCGCGAAGGCGAACTCATCGGTCAATCCATCAGTGTTTTAATGCCCCAACGATTTCGGGCAGCGCATGAAAGCGGTATGACGCGGGTGGCTGCAAGCGGCAAATCCCGCCTGATCAACAAAACCGTTGAGCTGTATGGAATCACAAAGGATGGCCGTGAATTTCCGGTCGAGCTTTCGCTTTCGAACTGGAAATCGGGTGACCACACGTTTTATGCCGGAATCATCCGGGATATCTCAGAGCGCAAACAGCATGAGAAAGAGCGCGAGGCGCTTATCGATAATCTCAAAACATCTCTTGCCAAGGTTAGAAAATTAAGCGGCCTCCTTCCTATCTGTGCATCGTGCAAGAAAATCCGGGACGACAGGGGATACTGGAATCAAATCGAGGCCTACATCCGGGATCATTCGGAAGCCGAATTCAGCCACGGCATCTGTCCGGAATGCACCCGTAAACTTTATCCGGAATATTATCATAAAGAATCCGGAAAAATGGACAAATCAAACGAAAATTGATACATGACCTCTCTCTATCTTTAAATCTTTCCAATCCGTTTACCAGCCTGTATTAGACTTCCGGGAAATCAGCCGCTTATAAATCCACACCGATCCCCTGCACTTTGACACTGAACTCTTTCATTAGCTGTTTGAGGCCTAATTGCTGCTTTAAGATCAATTGCTTGACAAAGGCCAGACATTTCTCATACAAAAGCCATCAAGATCCGGTTCATAAAATTCAGAACCGAATCCGCATTTGCATACTGATTCTTTAAATTTAAATTATCGGTTTCTTAATAAGACTTAGTATATTGCACCACGCAAACACGAAATCTAAAGCGCACGAAAATTTGTTATATTTGTTTTTTAGTTTTTTCGTGCTTTCGTGGTGATCACCTCATTTAAGGAGTAACGAAATGGCACAGCTTCTTTCCGATCGCAGGGACATTGATTTTGTACTTTACGAACAACTAAAGATCGAAGACATTTTAGAAACGGAAAAATTTAATGACCTGGACCGCAAAATGTTCGACATGGTCATTTCCGAGGCCCGAAATTTAGGCATTAAGGAAATCTATCCCACTTATAAGGAAGGTGACCGTGAGGGGGTAAAATTTGAAAACGGCAAGGTTGTGGTCCCGCAATGCTTTCAGCGCCCTTATGCGCTCTTTGTCGAAGGCGAATGGATTGCCATGGCCGAAGACCCTGAAGTGGGCGGACAGGGGTTTCCCTGGATCATCCGCCAGGCGGCCTTCGAGTATATCATCGGGGCTAATTTTGCTATCGCCGGTTTCGGCAACCTCGGGCACGGCGCCGCTAAAATGATTGAGCTTTTCGGAACGCCAAAACAAAAAGAGCTGTTTTTAAAAAAGGTCTACTCCGGCGAGTGGGGCGGCACCATGATGCTGACCGAGCCCGCTGCCGGCTCGGATGTGGGCGCGTTAACCACAACGGCTGTTAAAAACCCGGACGGGACCTATTCTATTTCGGGCGAGAAGATCTTTATCACCTGCGGCGACCACGATCTGACGGAAAATATCATCCACCCGGTTCTGGCCCGCATTGAAGGCGCGCCCCCGGGATCCAGAGGAATTTCATTGTTCATCGTGCCTAAGATCTGGGTCAACGATGACGGCAGCCCGGGTGAGCCCAATGACATCGTCTGCAGCGGCGTGGAAGAGAAAATGGGCCTCCACGGCAGTCCGACCTGCAGCATGGCGCTGGGCGGCAAAGGAAAATGCCGCGGCCTTCTGCTCGGGGAAGAAAACAAGGGCCTGATGGTCATGTTCCACATGATGAATGAGGCCCGCCTGGATGTCGGCGCCCAGGGCTTTTTGCACGCCTCGGCCGCTTATTTATATGCGGTCAACTATGCCCGTGAGCGATTACAGGGAAGAGATATCGAAAAAGGCAAAGATTCGACAGCACCCCAGGTACCGATCATCCGCCACCCGGATGTCAGGCGGATGCTGTTGCTGATGAAAGCGTATGTGGACGGCATGCGCAGCTTTGTCTATTACATCGCCTATTGTTTTGATAAAAAATCCACCGCAAACTCCCAGCAGGAAAAAGAACGCTACCATGATTTTATTGAGTTACTGACGCCGATTATCAAGGCTTACTGCAGTGAGCGCGGGCAATTTGTCTGCGAACAGGCCATTCAGGTTTACGGCGGCTACGGCTATACCAAAGAATATCCGGTCGAACAGCTTTACCGCGATTGCAAGATCACCAGTATCTATGAAGGGACCAATGGAATTCAGGCCATGGATTTATTGGGGCGCAAGCTGGGAATTAAAAAAGGCACCGTTTTTCTGGATTTTCTAAATGAAATCAAGGCCACAATTGCGAGCGCCGGAGAAATACCGCGCCTGGAAGACCTTGCCGGCCGGGTTGAAACGGCCCTGAACCGGCTCAGTGAAGTGGCGATGCATATCAGCAAAACCGCTTACTCCAGCGATATGAAACTGGCGTTTGCTTACGCTCACCCGTTTATGGAGGTTGTCGGCGATGTGATCATGGCCTGGATGCTCCTTTGGCGGGCAGCGGCAGCCGTGCCCCGGCTGGAAAAGCTGGCCGGCAGCGCAGACGAGGAGGCGATTCGGTCCAGGGTTGCCAAAAACAAAGAAGCGGCCTTCTACGACGGACAGCTAAAAGCCGCCGAATTTTTCATCACCTCCCTGCTGCCGGTTACCATCGGTAAGATGAATGCCATCGCCGCACCGAACCCCGCAGCGGTCGATATTCACGAAAGCTCGTTCGGGGGGTAAATCAGAGGTTTCGGGTGTCAGGTGCCAGATAATCGCTGTTAGAGGGCATAGGACACAGTTAAATAGTTTATTGGTTGAATGGTCAATTAGTCAAAGGATCCAATCCATTTTATACT
>JBFFCW010000254.1:0-5996 GCA_041559695.1 Desulfobacterales bacterium | reverse complement strand
CTCAATGTTTGACAAAAGCCTTATCTGCTCGATGAGTTCGTGGTTTAACCGCTGGGCTTCGTCAATGACCAACAGGACTTTCTTGTCGGTTGCCGAGGCTTTGTGCAGGAAATGCTTTAAATGGATCAGAAAGGCACCTTTGCTGTCAAAGTGCCGGTTCATTTTGAACTCTTCGGAAAGAAAATTAAAAAAATCAATACTGCTTAGCCCGGGGTCCGGAATAGTGGCCACAATTGCCGCAACGTCAATGATTTTCGTCAGGCCATGGATTAAAACGGTTTTACCGGTCCCGACATCACCGGTTAGCAGCAGAAAGCCTTTATTTTCCAGGATACCGTATTTAAGCGTTGCCAGGGCTTCTTTATGTTTTTCACCGAGCCACAGAAATTTTGGGTCCGTAGTGATTTGGAACGGTTTAATTTTTAAGTTATAAAATGATTGATACATGAGGAATCGGTTTTCCTTATCCGTTGTGAGATGGGTTTTAGCGTTATCGCCTGATAAAGCCGCGACTATAATAGAAATAGATAACAATCCAGAGTACGAAAAAGAGGATAATATAGGCTGTTCTCTGGCGTACGAGTTTTTTGCGTCTTTTATCAATCAAATTGACAGAATTTTTAAGCTCTCTTTTTACAATCTCAAGCTCATTCATCAAGGCTTGCATATTGGCGTTTTCTGAATATTTTACCAGGCGCTTTGATTTACTTTCAAAGTCACGGACATTAAATGAATCGAACAAAATTTTTTGCTTTTCCGTTAAGTATGAAACTTCATGAATCTCTTTTGCAAATTCGGCGCAGTAGAATTTTTTATACGGATTAATGGCGGGCACTTCTCCCAACTGGTTAATTCTGTCTGCGATGCCGCTTTCCAATTCGGCCGTAATTTCCAGAAGGTTTCTATCCAGATCTTCAATGAAGCTGTTGTTTTTAATCAAATCCTCTCCGGATAGCGATGAAATGAAGAAGATCAAAAAAGCGGCGGTCAAACAGCTGGTAAATATTCGGATAAGTGCAACAACATCGCGACTGACTGAAAGCATAAGCGCCTGGCCTTTCGAAAACTCGCAAAGCGCAAAGCCGCTTTGCGGGGCTGGAACTGAAGATAATATAAATAGTCTATATTACAATATAATTTGTTAAAATCGTACAGGAAAATTGCTCGATTGTCAATAAAATGAATAATGCAATCGACCGCCATAAAGTGCCGTCGTTTTTGGCAGTGTCAGGAATGACGGGGGTCTACCGGGTTGCCTGCGTTGTTCAAACGCAAGGCCCGACCCGGTGTCGCAGCGGCCTCCGGACACTTGAATCTATTGCGAGGTTTCAATTTCCTTTCGGTTTGCCAAATTTTGATGGATTTCACTAAGGTTGTTGGTGGTTCCCATATATTGCTGGACCCATTGCGGCGTCCGTTCGTATTCTTTGGCCATTGCGGCAATTGCTTCTTTGAATGAATCGTGCTTTGCGCTGGCGCTCGTCCAATATTTCTGTGGTCTTCGCGGATTGTAGAAAAGCGTTTCAGGTACCTTTTCTTCGTTGTCCTCCGGTACCACCGCCGGTGCATTTAATTTGCCCCTGCTCAAATTTTGATGGATTTCATAAAGGTCATTGGTTTCACCCATATGATGTTGAATCCATTCCGCAGAGCGGTCATACTGTTTCGCCAGCGTTGCGACAGCTTCTTTAAAAAAATGGTGTTTGGAAGTTGCACTGGTCCAGTACTTTTGCGGACGTCTGGGATTATAGAATTCCAATCCCTTTGTTTTAGATGAATCCGGTTTCGTTAAAACAATTTTGGAATCCTTTGAGGCTAACGGTTTTTTCTCGGAAGGAGCGGGCTGTCTGATTTCCGGAACCGGTGTCGCCTGTTTTGCAGTGGCCTTGATAGGTATCTCGGTTTTGCCAGGAAGGCCGTCAGATTGTTTTTCAATACCTGTTTTCTGGATCCGTATTACATCTTTTTTTTGATAACTCAGAATCGCGCCATCATATTCACATCTGACTTCTCCCTCCTCCTCCCAGGCCCTGTCCTGGCAGACGGTTTTCATGCCATCTTTAAAAAAAATGATATCGGCTGCCGTATTGCACGGAAACAGAATAATGGCACAGAATATGAAAGCGAATATCTTCACGTATTTTTTTCCTTGATCCAGCATGAGGCTAGCAGGGGAGACCGTTGATGTTGGCCTTAACCTTTTCTTTTATAATAATCCGGGAAAATTTGCAAAGCCAAAAAATCTAAAAGCCGGGGATTCTATGGGCTGCAACTCAAGTTGAGCGATTGTCGAGGTCAAAGATCCGCCTTTGCAGGATTGCCGCTCGTAAGGTCCCGCCGCGGCGGAAATCAACAAGCAAAAAGAGTTCATAGAATATAAGACACAATGATCCCTATTTAAAATTTGAAACCTTCAATTTAGGTGGAAATAGGCGGGCTGAATTGCAAGGTGAATGGTCCAGCGTAATGCAAAAAGGTCTCTGTCGGTCCCCCATTGGTAAAAATTAAATGGTAAATGCGAAAAGCCGAAAATGAGCCGGTCATTTTCCCGCAGCGTTTTTATTTATTTAAGCAGTATGATACAATTCCGTCACGCAGATGACCAAGCGGCAGTGGTGTCTTCTTTCAGGGTTTCTTTGACCGCCGTCAGCATTTTTTCTCTATCAATGGGCTTTGTGAGGGTGCGGTTTGCGCCCAGTTTCTTAGCGCCGTCAAGATAACCTTCAGGACGATTTACCCCTCCTCCGGACATGGCAATGATTTTTACCTCGGGAAACTCTTTTTTTAGATCGATGATCATTCCGATGCCGTCTTTATTTGGCATAATGAGATCCGTGATAATCAGATCGGCAGGTTTTTCTCGGTATTTTCTAATTCCTTCGATGCCGTCAGGGGCCTCGACGACCTCATATCCCACTCTTTCCAGCATCAATCGGAGCATCGATCGGATTTGAGATTCGTCATCGATAATAAGAATGCGTGCCATTAACCACAGCTCCTTTCTAATTCAATTAAAGCCAGACAAATACCGGTGTTGTTGAATTCCGGTTATCTCAAATTAAATCATAAATTTAGGTGTCTTTCAACACCAAAAATTGTAATTATACCATAACATATTGTAATTACGTATTTTTAACTATTATGTGCCGATCGGTTTTTCGATGCTTTTGGCGTAACCGTATGAATAGTCGCTAAGGGCTTAACGCTTAAGCAAAATATAAATCGATCGTTCGGCCCACGGGCTCTCGACGGGTAGAATTCTTTAATTACAAGAATCAATGATCCTTTTTTAGAATTTGAAACGCTCAATTTAGGTTTGATTTATCTTGGCCTTATGATAATATCTTATGTTAATAAAGGTGATAATTAATTGAAATACCCCATAAAATTACAACTTATCAAATGAGAACGGAGATAATTTATGCAGATTTCAAGGGAGAATAAAAATTCACATCCAGCAGCGCCGGTTTCGGTTTGCCCGGCCGGTGAGGTTTTCCAATTACCTCAGGAAAAAGATTATCAGAAGGAAATGAAAAGGCTGCAGCGGATCGTAAAAGAACAGCGATTGATGGGCAGAGAAATCGTAGTGGTCATGGGCGTTGGTTTCGTCGGGGCGGTGATGGCGGGCGTTGTCGCTGATTCAACGGATGCCGACAGCAACAGCTCCAACAAGTTTGTTATTGGAATGCAGCGGCCATCAACCCGCTCCTTCTGGAAAATTCCCTATATCAACAGAGGCATCGCACCGGTCGAAGCCGAAGACCCCGAAGTCGCCCCGCTGATTGAACGCTGTGTCAAAGAGAAAAAAACCCTGATTGCCACCTTTACCCATGAAGCGCTGAGCCTGGCCGATGTTGTCATCGTCGATGTCCAGTGCGATTATTTTAAAGAAACATTCGGCGATGTTCGCCGGGGTCATGCCGATATCGCGGCGCTGGAAGCCAGCCTTAAAATCATCGGGGAAAAAATCAAACCGGAATGTCTGGTTTTAATTGAAACCACGGTACCGCCGGGAACCACCGAATATGTGGCTTATCCCATCATCAAAAAAGCCTTTGGCAAACGCGGGTTATCTGACGCCGAGCCGCTTTTGGCCCATTCATTTGAGCGCGTCATGCCGGGTCGTAATTATGTGGCTTCGGTGCGCGATTTCTGGCGGGTTTGCAGCGGCATCAATGAGACGGCCCGGGAGCGGGTGCGCGTCTTTTTATCGGAAATACTGAATGTGGAAAAATACCCGCTCACGGTACTGGACCGTCCGATTGAAAGTGAAACCTGCAAAATCGTTGAAAATTCTTACCGGGCCACGACCCTGGCCTTTTTAGATGAGTGGAGCGTATTTGCCGAACGCAACGGCGTGGACCTGATCAAAGTCATTGACGCCATTAAAATCCGGCCGACCCATAGCAACATGATTTTCCCCGGACCCGGCATCGGCGGCTATTGTTTGCCCAAAGACGGCGGCCTGGGGGTGTGGGCCTACCATACCCTGATGGGTTTTGAAGACAAGGTGTTCAAGATAACGCCGGCCGCCATCGATATCAATGATACCCGATCATTGAGGGTGCCGCAGCAGGTGCGCGATGCACTGCGCAACATGGGAAAGATCGTAGCGGCTTCAAAAGTCGTTCTGCTGGGCGCGTCCTACCGCCAGGGGGTCGGCGATACGCGTTACAGCGGCTCTGAGATTATCGTTCGCAAGCTAACCGAAATGGGAGCGGAAATTGCGGTAAACGATCCTTATGTCAAGCACTGGTGGGAACTTGAAAAGCAGGACAGCTATCCGGCGCCGGATCATTCCATGAAACGGTTTTTCCGCAATCAGGACAAGCTGGACGAAACCCGGATCGAAACGGATTTGTCCAAAGCCCTTGAATTTGCCGATGCAGTGATTTTTGCCGTTCGGCACCAGGAGTACCTGGAGCTGGACCCCGACGATGTTGTCAAAATGATCGGGCGTCCGGCCGCCATCGTCGATTGTTTCGGTGTGCTGGACGACAAAAAAATACGCCGCTATTTTGAGCTGGGCTGCGAAGTCAAGGGACTGGGTCGCGGGCATGTCAAGCGCATCAAAGATGATGTGAAACAAAAAAATCGAGCCGGGTCTTAATTTTGGATCATTTGTTGTTATTAACACTTTTGATCGGTTTAAAACTTTACCATCGGTGTTAAATGCATTTTTGAGACAGGCTCTCGTATTAACCCGACAACCACAATTCTCATAGCGCTATGACACGTCAAAAAGGGACAAAGATTGCACGGCTAATTGCCAAGGGAGTGCGGATTGCCTGTCCGGAAAGTATCGAAATCGGGGCAGAAGTTGATGTTGATAGAATCTCAGGCGACGGTGTGACGATACATGCGGGTTCCAAGATCTTCGGTGATGCGACTGTAATTTTAAATGGTGCTGTCATCGGATTTGAAGGGCCGGCCACCGTCAAAAACTGTCAGATCGGGCCCGGGGTTGAACTGAAGGGCGGTTTTTTTGAAGATGCTGTTTTCCTGGCAAACGCGAAAGCCGGCCTGGGATCTCATGTGCGGGAAGCCAGCATTTTTGAGGAGCAGGCCAGCATTGCGCACACCGTAGGGACCAAACATACAATTCTCTTTCCATTTGTCACCCTGGGAAGTTTAATTAATTTTTGCGATTGTCTGATGGCCGGTGGCACCAGTCGTAAAAATCACAGTGAAGTGGGTAGTTCCTATATCCATTTTAATTTTACACCCAATCAGGACAAAGTGACGGCCTCGCTGATCGGTGATGTGCCAAAAGGAGTGATGTTAAATCAGCCGCCCATATTCCTAGGCGGGCAGGGCGGTCTGGTCGGCCCCTGTCGGCTGGCTTACGGGATCACAGTGGCTGCCGGTACGATTGTTCGCAAAGATGAGCTCAGGACCGGGCGCATCCTGTACGGCGCTGCGCTGAAAGACGGCAACTTATCATATAAGCCCGGGCGGTATCGAAACGAAAAGCGGGTGGTGCTCAACAATATCAT
>JBFFCW010000253.1:0-6084 GCA_041559695.1 Desulfobacterales bacterium | reverse complement strand
ATGACGACTGGGCCGACAACGCCATTCACAGCGGTAATTCTCGCAGGAAAGCGTCCGGGCGAGGATCCGGTAGCCGAAGCCGCCGGGGTGGCCTGCAAGTCATTTGCACCGATCGGCGGCCGGCCGATGCTCCATCGGGTTTTAGACGCATTAGCGGCTGCCCAGCAGGTTGGGCCTCAAATTTTATGTGGACCCTCGCAATCCTTAATCGCGCAGGAACCCAGGATTAAAACCCGTCTTGAGAAGGGGAAAGTCAAATGGATTGCCAGCCATTCAACACCAAGCTTAAGCACCTATCACGCATTGCAAGCTTTCCCTGATAGCAAACCGGTGCTGGTCACCACTGCTGATCATGCGTTGTTGACCCCGCAGATCATCGATTATTTTTGCAGTGAAGCTCGCCGAATGCGATGTGATCTGGCTGTAGGCCTGACCGGATATGATGGTGTGATGACCGCATTTCCCGAAACCCGACGCACGGCCATAAAATTCAAAGATGGCGCTTATATCGGCTGTAACTTATTTGGCTTTCTGAATCCCCGCTCTGACCGGGCAGCTCAATTTTGGCGCCAGATTGAACAGGAGCGCAAAAAACCCCTGCGAATGATGCGGATCCTGGGTTGGTGGACGATTGTGCGGTATCTGCTAGGCAGGATTACATTAGACAATGGTTTGGAAAAACTTTCAAACAAAATGCAGATTAAACTGCGGGCTGTGCTGCTCCCTTTTCCACAAGCCGCCATAGACGTTGATACCGTTGATGATTGGCATTTCGTACAAAGTCTGACCCAAAAAAAGGCGTTTTGACATTTCGGCTTCAAGCGCAAATGATTCAAGCGCTCAAACGGTATTCATCCTCGGTATCGAAACGCTTATCTTTATTGAAATAACTTCTCACACATACCCGTATATCACACTCATCCGCTTTCGGCGACAGATGATAAAGGTGATATCGTGCGCGACGCTTGATATGCTCACCGGCAGCTGAAGCCGATGGAACGCCGATCACCGGGATACGACCGGCGGATGTCTCAAGGTACGTCTGAGATTGCCGGTGGCAGTGGCCATGCAGAATCAATTCAGCCCCACAATCCTGTATCGTCTTTTGGAAAGCTTCGGCATCGGTGAGTCGTTTGCGCCAGCTGACCACACCGAATTTTGGTGGATGATGGATAAGAACAATGCGAAACTGGCTCTTTTGGCCCGTTTTGATGAGTATTTTCTGAAGCCTCTGCAACTGGTCATTTCCGATGCAGCCGACCGCCAGAAAGGTCGAACAGGGCTGCGCCGTGGATACGCCGATGAGCGCCACACCATTGCGCACCCGCAGACTTGGGAATATTGCATTCACCGTGCAATCGGTTCCATCACAAACTTTTATTTCATCTGAAACCATATAATCCGCCCATTCAGCCAGGCGGCAATCCAGGGCGCCGTCAACATAGGCGTCGTGGTTTCCGGGAATGATTGTCACCTGCGACGCGGACCCGAGAGCTTCCAGTAAACTTTTTGCTTTTGCATACTCAGCGGCCAGGCCCAGGTGGGTTAGATCCCCGGTAATGACGACGTGATCGGGTTGGGCACTTCGGACATCCTGAATCATTCCGGCCAGTATATCGTTATGATGCTCGGACTTACGCTTCAGACGCCACTTAAGATACCCGAAAAACCGTTTGTTTAAAAAATCGAAAATTTGGCTGCCACGAGGATATGCCAGGTGAGGATCTGAAAGGTGCGCCAAAGTGAACGTTTTGTCAGGATTCATCGGCTAAAATTTTTAATTGCAGGTTTCAGCAACTGAAGTCTCTGGTGACTTTACAAAAATACTATTTCTCGTATATAATAGCGAATTATTTTTTGCAATGGCGTCTCGCGTCGGTCTGTTTCACCGGTTGATATTCGTTACTTTGACTTCGGGGATAACAAACGGACCACCCGCCGAATAACCCGAATGAACCAACTGGATCAAAAAAACAATTCATTTTAAGAATCACCTTTGCACATTATGGCATCCGATCGTACGTCACGTATTGGCATATTGAACAATCCGCTAAGCGGTGGCAACCGGAAGGGTTTGAAAGAAATCCGTGAAGCGGCAGCTGCAGCACAACCCGAAGTGTTACAGCGTGAAGTTCAAACCCCGGCAGATGTATCGGAGACCCTGGCGGACTTTGCCCGTCAGGAGGTCAATATTGTGGTTGTCAACGGCGGAGACGGAACGGTCCAGGCAGCTTTGACTTCAATTTTTAATCACCGGTTTTTTGAAACAAAGCCCGCGCTGGCTGTTCTGCCTTCAGCGGGCACCACCAGTATGATTGCCGGAGATGTCGGTTTGAAGGGATCCCGCATGGGTGCACTTCAAAGGCTTTTCAGCTGGGCGCGCACAAATAACAATAGCTTCACCATGATACAGCGCCCGGTTCTGAAGGTTCAGGTGCCGTCCTTGAAAACACCGATTTATGGAATGTTTTTTGGAGCAGCCGTTATCTATCAGGCAACCCATTTTTGCCTTCAAAAGGTTCATACAAAGGGAGTCCGCGGCGAAATAGGCGCCGGCGTCGCCCTAGCACGATTTTTATGGGCGGTGTTGTTGAAAGATCGCAACGTCGTACCTCCTGTGCCCATCACCATCGGCTTGAATCAGAATGTACCGCAAAAGCAAAAGTATCTCATGGTTCTGATCACGACGCTGCAACGGTTGTTTCTGGGACTGCGTCCTTTTTGGGGCTCTCAACCCAAACCGCTGCATTACACAGCTGTTGATGCCCACCCCCGGCATTTTTGGCAGGCATTGCCGCCAGCGATGCGCGGTCGCCAGGGCCGTCACGTTACACCGGCGAATGGCTACATCAGTCACAATATTGATGAGGCTCAACTGACCCTCGACGGCGGCTTTAATCTGGATGGCGAATTGTTTAACCCTGACAGCAAGCTTGGGCCTGTCGTGGTCGGTTGCGGCGGGCAGGCATCGTTTCTGCAGTTATAATCATGTCCACTGAAACAAAACTTATCGATCAGATTAGCCGGCAGATCTCCCAGCCAGTCTCACCGGCGATACGCGCCCTCGCAGACAGGCTTTTAGCGGATTATGGAGATGCTATCGAGGCAATTCTGTTCTACGGCTCATGTCTGCGAACCGGCGAAGACCGCGGTGGCCTGGTTGATCTGTATGTAATGGTGGATCGTTACCGCGCAATTGAACCCAGACGTCTCCTGGCCGGCATCAACAAACTGCTGCCACCCAATGTATTTTATATCGAAGTGCCTTTTGAGGACCGAGTGGTGCGCGCCAAGTATGCGGTGCTTTCACTGAATGATTTTGCAGCGGGAGCATCCTGCTGGTTCCACTCTTATATCTGGGGACGATTTGCCCAACCGGTGGGCCTGATATATGCCCGCAATGACCAAATCACAAAGCGTGTTCAATCTACATTGGTAAAGGCTGTCCTGAGCTTCATTGCCCGGGTCCTGCCCCGTGTGCCTGCCGCTTTTACGGCTCGCGATTTATGGCAAAAGGGGTGGACATTGAGCTATCGAGCTGAACTTAGAGCGGAACGGCCGGAAAAATTGGTGGGTTTATTTGAGGCCGCACCGGATTATTACGAGCAACTGACCCTTGCAGCACTCAGCCACCTGTCTTTTCCCATTGATATACAAAAGCAGAACAACATTTATTGCTATACGGTATCTATTGCCGACCGTGTTCGTCGCTTGAATCAATTGGATTGGATGGTCAGGTCCTGGCAGGGGAAATTGCTCTCTGTTTTGAGACTGCTCAAAGGCCTGTTGACTTTTCGCGGCGGGGTTGACTACATCCTCTGGAAAATCGAACGCCATTCGGGTGTGAGAGTCGAAGTGCCTTTGCGGTTAAAACGCTTTCCGCTGCTCGCATCCTGCGTGATCTTATGGAAGCTCTATCGCCGGGGGGCATACCGTTGAATCCCAATCGAAGCGGCTTAAAAAAGTTTATTGCTCAAATACCCAAAGCCTATCTGCTGTTTTTCGGCAAAATACTGGGCAATCTGCTGTATTACGGCGCCATACCCCAGAGGCGCATTGTCAGGCGCAATTTACAATTTTCCCATATCCCATCATCGCCAAAGGCAATCCAACGCCTGTCAAGACGCGTTTTTCAACATTTCGGAATTACCATCATAGAACTTCTGCAAATGACTTGTTTATCTCGACAAGAGATGGTCTCAAAGGTGCGCATCGAAGGTCAAGAGATCTTAATTGAAGCGCTGGCCAAGCAAAAAGGTATCGTTTTTATTACGGCCCATCTGGGAAACTATGAAATGGCCGCGCAATCCGTCCCCTGTCTTTTAGGACTGCAAATGGCCAGTGTCGCTAAAAAGTTGCGAAACGATAGGCTTAACCGTTTGGTCCACAACTTGCGCACCCGCTTTGGCAACAGGATTATCTACAAAAAAGGCGCACTGCCGGAAATGATGCAAACGCTTCGCCAGGGTGGGATGGTCACTATATTGATGGATATCAGCAGAAGATTCGACGGGGTGGAAGTCAATTTCTTCGGGCGTCGGGCGACGGCCACACCGGCAGCTGCCCTGCTGGGCCTTCGATGCAAGAGCCCTATTATTCCGGCATTCTGTCATCGCAATCCAAAAGGCAAACTGATCGCGCAGGTTGAGCCCCCATTAGAAATCCAGCGAACCAAAGACCTGCGGTCCGATTTGCAATTCAACACGCAGCTGATCACCGACCGGGTCGAACGCGCGGTTCGAAATTATCCGGAACAATGGAATTGGATGCTCAAGCGCTGGAAGGAGTTTTATCCGGGTCTGTATCCAGAATCAAAGAAACGCTTGGAGCGCATCAAAAAGAAAGAAAAAAGAAAAAAGAAATCATCCTGAGCCTACCGAGAAACCTGTTTTCCTTAAATGAGTCCACCCGAACCACGCTTAATATAAGAAAAGGAAACCGGCCTGTGCCGATATCCCTCCGTGTCAAATTATGGCGTCCCCAAGGGGATTTGAACCCCTGTTGCCGGCGTGAAAGGCACATAACACTAATTTTGATTATTGTTTGAGACCGAGCAACTATACGAATTTAGGGCAATGGTGAAAAATCGATGGGGTAAGATTAGGGGTATTTTTAGTGTAATTTGTCTATCTTTGCAGAAAGAAATACCCCAGGAGATACCCCTAATTAAAATTGTATTTGAGTCAATAGGTGGGGAGACCACCGGCATCAGGGGGTGATGCTGCAAATATGGGACCCTATTCGCTACACACACAAGGATTTTTGGAATATGAATATTATCGATCAATTAATAGGTGAAAACAAGACTAACCTGGGAACATTATTTAACCTAAAACATCTGCATAAAAAGTTTGGGATCAGCGTTAGAACCTGGAGAGAATATATCAAACGGAAGGAACTGCGAGCTTTTAAAATCGGTCGGTCATATCTTGTATCCGAGGATGACGTTATGGCCTTTTTCAAGGAAAAGGAAGCTTACACATGGCGAAAAAAGGGTGAGTATCCTTTTGATGAATTGCAATGACCAAGATTCAACTTGATCTGACAACACGCTGAGTTGTGATATGCTTACAGTTTCTGTAAATATGAGGATGAAAGATATTTGGTTTTTATGGGTGATATCTGCAATTTAGGCCAACCTGTGATTAGTTGGAGTAATCGCAAGTTTTTGAACGCTATATTAGCCTGCATTATCAGTCGAAAGCTGCATTCTAATCCATTCTGGCATCCTCTTCGGATAAAGTAGTCTACGATCCTTTAACCTATCTACCAAAATATGTTTGACCTCACAGAATTTGGTGATATATATGATTTAATTGCTATAGAGCGTTTCCGCCTGCTGGTCGAATGTACTTTTTCAAGAGGAACCAAGCCAATCCTTACAGCTCATTTCAAAAGAAATAGTTTTCTAGTCTATCCTTTGTACTAATAGTGAAAAAGATAGGGGTCACCCATGACTGAAGAGCGAGCAAACAGAAGGCTCAGCGCCATCCTTAGCGCAGATGCTAAGGGATATAGCCGCCTAATGGAAGAGGATGAGTTATCAACAGTCCAAACTATTAAGGCTTATCGAGAAGTCATGGT
>JBFFCW010000252.1:0-6089 GCA_041559695.1 Desulfobacterales bacterium | reverse complement strand
CGCAATGCGCCAGAAGCGTTTGCACCACGGCTTCATGCCCCAGTTTGGCGGCGATGATCAGGGCCGTAATTCTGCTCTTATCCTTGGCGTTAACATCGGCCCCAGAAGAAATCAGCTGCTGAACCACGTTATGGTATCCGCCGGCAGCGGCAAAAATCAAAGCGGTTTTACCGTTATTGTCGGACATATTGACACCGGCCGCGGTGGGCTGCAAATCGGATAACAGCCCTTGATGGCCGTTGAGGGCCGCGAACATGACGACGGTGGCACCGGTGCCATTTCGAATGTCAATCCGGGCACCGCTGTTGAGCAGTAGCTTGGCGATTTCGCGATGACCGAATTGGGCCGCCATCATCAGAGATGTCCAACCCGCATTTTCCTGAACATCCACACGGGCACCTCTGACAATTAGCTCCCGGACAATATTTTCGTGACCCTCATAGGTGGCTTTCATCAAAGCCGTCCAGCCGTCTTCGTTCCTGGCTTCCACCGGCACCCCCTGATCCAGAAATCCTTTGACCTTATCGATCTCACCCAGCTCAGCCGCGCTGATCAGCTGATCGGCAAGCGTGCCGGCGTAAACCCGGCCGTTCGAAAAAATGATAAAACCCAACAGGGTGATCAGGATTGAAAGCCAGGCGGTTGGGCGTAACATAGGAAGTTCCTCCGGGGCGGACCATAACGCAAAGACGAATGATTGCGCGAATCACACACATGCCGCGGGCAGGCATTAATCGGTGCGTGATTCTTCGGGGCAGCATTCTTCGATTTCTTTCTCCAGTTTCTTTGAGTATTCCTCAAGTTTGACTTTGGCCGCTTCAAGTTCATTGATAATCTGGACCCGCTCAAATTCCCTGGCTTCAACTTTGACCAGCATCATGCCAAATGATTCGGCCAATTCTGCCAGAACGCTCGGATATCTGCCTTTCTTGGACAGCTCGAATAAGCGTTCCGAATCTGATCGGTCATATTTGCCGGATGCAATTTTTTTGCAGCAGCCATTCAGCATGTCAAATAAATCGAGGTAATAACGCTCGAAATCCATTTTTGTTTTCCTTTCTGAGATACGTTCTGAATACGCGCAGCATATCTCCGTTTTTTTAATATAACGTGTTTTTTGGCGCTGTGCAATAATGAAGACCATAGGGATGAAGGTCGTCTTCAAGCAATTCGTTTGCAAATTCCTTAGATGGGATTATATTGGGTGAGATAAACCGATATTCAGATTGATTGTCGAATTCTGTCCTGATGGTTATACCGGTTCTATCGGGAAATTAACGCTGGCCGCATTTTGCACCAACAGGATCTCAACCGAAATCCATTACGAAAAATGTGCCAGTAAACCTGATTCAGGCACAGCTGTGCGGTATGGAAATAGGCAAATGCAAAAAATATATGCATTTATTATCGTTGGCATCATCCTAAGTTTTAGCGTACCGGTTTTCGCCGCGCAAACCCCTGAAGACATTCTGAATGCCATTGTCAAAGTCAAAGCAAGCGTACCTCAGGATGCATCCACCGCGCGGATACTGGGAACCGAGCGCGAAGGCAATGGTGTGGTTATTGATGATCGGGGCCACATCCTCACCATCGGCTATCTGATTCTGGAAGCTGCAACCATCGAAGTCCGCAATATTCAAGATGATCCGGTCAGCGCCCGCTTTGTGGCCTACGATTATGATACCGGCTTTGGCATTTTACGGGCTGAACCGCCCCTATCGGTAAAACCGCTCAAATTGGGCCAATCATCTCAGCTTAAGGAAGGCGATCCGATACTGATGGTCGGTTTCGGCGGACCTGAAGAAGTTCTGGGTTCACGAGTTGTTTCCCGCAAAGCGTTTGCCGGCTACTGGGAATACCTGCTTGAAAATGCTATCTATACCAGCCCGCCATTCCCCAATTATGGCGGTGCCGCCCTGATCGACCATAACGGAGCGCTTTTGGGAATCGGATCGATCTTCACACACCTCCGTGTTCCGGGACTGGGCATTATGCCCTGCAATATGTCGGTCCCCATTGATCTTCTCAAACCGATACTGGCCGACCTGATTGATAGCGGGCGATCCGCAAAACCGCCGCAGCCATGGCTGGGGGTCCACGCCGACGAGGTTCATGGACGCGTTTTCATCATTCGTTTAACCCCCGGAGGCCCCGCTGAAAAAGCGGGTATCAAGGTCGGTGACATTATTCTGGCGGTCGATCAAACCCCGGTTAAAGGGCTGGCTGATTTTTTTCGGCAGATCGGGCGACTGGGACCCGCCGGTGTAAAGGTTCCGCTGAGCGTTCTGCAGGAAACAAAGGTTCGCAGGATCAGCGTACCGTCAGCCGATCGCTATCAATTTTTGCAAGTCTCCCGGCAGCGTTAAACGGATTGCCGATTTTAACTGGAAGCCATCACGCCGAGGCAGGCGAAAATGAAAAAAGACAGCGGAGACCTTTTACGGGGTATTTTACTGGCACATCTCATACTGTTTTTGCATCTGTTGTTCATTGCCGGCCTGGGACTGGTGGTTATTTTTTTTCACGGTATTTCTCAGTACATGCTCTGGATTTTTCTGGGCACAACAGCCGTTTTACTGGCTTCCGGATTTTTCTGTTATCGGCACATTAAAACCCGGGGCAAACAGACACTCAAGGATATTGAAGCGTCAGCCATATTCAAAAGTAGAAGTTTTGAAGTTCGTTTATTGGGGGGGATGGCATCATTGCGGTTTGGCCGCCCTGACGGCCCATCGGCAATTGAGAATGCGGCCCTCGAAGCTCATGATGCGCGTTACCGGCTGGAAGACCCGGAAACGTTGCAGGTTCGGGAATTAACCACACTTGCCGATATGCTTGAAAAAAATTTGATAACACTTGAAGAATTCAGCCGGGCCAAACAAAAGATACTGCACCCCCGGCAACCAGTAGATCAAAACCGATTTTAATTCATATTAGAGCATCTGTCCTCCTCGGCCAATAGATTCAGGATACGGTTTTTATCTTAATTTATTAAGCACGCTTTAGCGGACATCCACCTTTCGCCGTTTCAAGACTTCATTCCTTGCAGAAAAATGAAGCAGACCGGGGGGCGGCCGTGTTGACGAATGGATTAAAAAACGATACTTTCCGATTGTTGTACCGGATCCATTTATCCACCCTTTTAGAGGTTAAGCGCATGCGCAGGTCAATTTATCTGATTTTTCTCATCACCGTCTTTTGGCTGAGCAGCGGCAGCTTGAATGCCGCTGATCTGAAAGATGGTTTCTTTGATATCCAATGGGAAACCAACCTGTCCCAGTTGGCCGGCTTTAAAAAAGTCGGTGAAAATTTGAATGTCAGCTATTATATGAACCCCAAGCGCGTTTTCACCATTGATGACATTAGAATCCCGGACGTGGTTTACGGCTCCCATGCGAATCAATTTTTCGCGGTCTACGTCAATATTGATAACATTGAAGTCTTCGCTCAGATCAGAAGACATCTGAACCGCAATTACGGTGTGCCCAAAATTACAAAAAGAATGCCGGCGGAACAAACCACATATCAATGGAAGCATGAGAAAACCAAAATCAAGCTGAAAACCTACGAAAACAAAAACAATATGAAAATGGCATTTTACTATACGCCGCTTTCACGAAAGGTAAATGAAAGCCAGCAGGAAGCCTTTCATGAAAATTTCAGACGCCCGAGGTTTCCCCTGGATGATCGAAGAATGCAGAGAGCCGAGGACGTGATGGAGTTTGAAGGCCTGGGGCCCCGTTGAGCCAATCTGCCCAAAACCTCAGGGTCCGGTTCCTTCCCGGGATGCCAGTTGAATCTTTTCCGCAATTTCAGTTAGAATCAATTCGATCCGCGCCCGCCGAATTTCCAAAAATTCTTGCGGAAGCCACTCCGCAGGCGGCGGCAACAATGCCTGGAAAATAATGGGCATCATAAACCCCAGGACCACTCCCATTAAAACTGCTGTTGCTATTATACCGGTGGTGTAACTCAAGTAGTCGCCTTTTTGGAAAAACAGGGTTGGCCGGAGCGCCATCAGCAGGTAGGTAAAGCCGGAAGCCAGCAGAAAAAGAAATAGGACTTTTTGGGAAGAACGTCTCTCCATTCGTTTGTTGTGTTTATATTTGAGTTCTTCAAGATGGCTTTTAAATTTAACGCAGTCCTGAGCGCGGTACCACCTCAGCGCTCTTTCGGTCCAATTTTCACAAAATCCTTCCGGCTGCTCGACGATGGGAACAAAGATCATATCAATGGTGATGCTCAGCAGAAAGAAAGAAAGAAAAGCCGCCGATGAGCATATAAACCAGCAAAAAAAGCTGGATGTGTTTTTCAAGGAAATTCATCGTTAAAAAATAACGCCCGAAGAATTCACAGCCGGAGCGGTTCCCGGGCTTTCCCCCAATTTCATTCTGGCCAAATATAATCGCCTTTTGGCCATTCGTCACTATCAAAGTTTAAATTCTTTCGCGATACAGGCAAATTTCATCTTGGCCGCATTTACAGCGTCGGGTCTGAGTTGACACACCTGCCACTTTTTCATATGGTGCATCCCAGCACCGGGTGTGCCGGCGTGCAATCCTTACGGTAGGGGAGTAGGCAGTTCAATGGAAAAACACAGTGATGTTCTGGTAATCGGCGGAGGTATTATCGGGTTGGCCTGTGCCTACTATCTGGCGAAGGCGGGCAAGAATGTTCGCCTGTTGGAGCAGGATGCCATCGGTGCCGACACCGCTGCCTCCTACGGAAACTGCGGTCTCGTTTTTATCAGCCATCTGGTTCCCCTGTGCGCCCCCGGGACCATCCGGCATGAAATGATGCGCCGCTTACAGGGGGGTTCTCCCCTCTATATTAAGCTGGCACCGGATGTTAAGCGGTTTAAGTGGTTATTGAACTTCGCAAGAAAGTGCAACACCCAACATATGGCTTACGCCATTAAGGCCCGCGGCAATATTTTACAAAATTCCATAGAGCTGCTGGTGAAGCTGTTCAAAGAGGAGCATATCGAATGTGATTGGGAAGAAAAAGGCGTTCTGATGGTGTTTAAGTCCCGCTCCGAAATGCAGAAATATGGCAAAACCAACAACCTGATGAAGCCCTATGGACTGGATGCGGTTTCACTGGTCGGTGATGAGCTCTTTGATCTCGAGCCGGCGCTTCGAAAAGACGTTTACGGCGCCTGGTTTCACAAAAAAGACAGTCACCTGCGTCCTGATAAACTGCTGTCCGCCTGGCAGCAGGTCCTGCTGAAAATGGGTGTTGTCTTCGAAGAGAACTGCCGTCTGGAAGACCTGGTTGCGGAAAGCCGGCAAATCCGACATGCGGAGACGACCGGTGGTATTTATACAGCTGACGAATATGTTCTGGCCACCGGCGCCTGGACGCCTCAGCTTACCCGCCGGTTAAAACTAAGCCTGCCGGTTGAGCCCGGCAAAGGTTACAGCCTCACCATGGCCCGGTCGGCGCAATGTCCGGCAATTCCATGTTATTTTAGTGAACCCAGCGTTGTGGCGACCCCCTGGAAAAGCGGATTTCGCCTGGGCGGCACCATGGAATTTTCAGGCTTGAATTCCGATATTCTTGCCAGGCGCGTTCAAAATCTGATTTCCGGCGCCAATGAATACTTAAAAGAGCCCGTCGGTGAGCCTGTGATGGAAGAGTGGGTCGGCATGCGCCCCATGGTTTACGACGATCTGCCGATCATCGATCGCGCACCGAATCACCCCAACCTGGTGGTGGCCACCGGCCATGGGATGCAGGGTATTTCCATGGCAACCAGCACCGGAAAACTGGTGACTGAAATCATTACCGGGCGCAGGCCTCACATTGACCCGACGGCGTTCGGCATCCAGCGATTTCTTTGACGTCTCCATTTTCGATCCGCACTGACCCCAAAAGAAGAGCGCTAACATGAAATACGGAGCCATGAACTTCCCGATCAAACCGGTGGCCGACGAGCTGGCAGATATCGCTGCCCTGGGCTTCGATTATCTGGAACTATCGATGGATCCACCCCGGGCGCATTATTCGACCATCCGACAACAGATGAGTTCGATTTTAAGCACCCTGGCGTCACAATCCATGAACATTATCAGCCATCTTCCAACCTT
>JBFFCW010000251.1:0-6092 GCA_041559695.1 Desulfobacterales bacterium | reverse complement strand
TCCGTGCCATCTGTATCATCCAGAAATCCAGATCTTTTCTCCAGGCCAGCGGAGTTTTACACAAGATACGTTGTAGTTGCGTCCCGGCTACATGCAGCACGTGACCGGATAATTGATAGGGGTCAACCAGGATCTCAAGCGGGATTGTTCCAAATTCCTGCTGAATGATATCGTTGGCCCACGGGCCCATCACCATGCCGGAACACACCTTATCGCGTGGCAGCTTTTTCCGCTCTAGAAGCAATGTTTTTAACCCGCTTTGAGCACATCTTTTAGCTGCAACGGAACCGCCGGGGCCACCGCCAACCACGATGACATCATACATATTTAAATGCCTTTAAAATCATAATTGTGTAACTGTGCGTTCAAACTGCAGAAAATTAAATTACCGGCCTTCAATTACACGCTCCGGCTCGATCAAACGCAAAAAATCCAGGGCCGGGGGTGAGAGATCTGCTTCTTTGGAATAGACAATATCCGTTTGTACCCGGATAGGTCCTTCTTCGACATCGAAAGGTTTGAGAAGCCCCATCTTGGCTTCAAGCTCAACTTCGGGTTTGTAAAGAAACGAAATACCATGTCCTTTGATAATATACTCTTTGATAAACTCTACACTGCCAGCTTCCACAAGCACAGAAGGTTTCACATCATAAGAATTAAGCATCGAAAGTATGGCATGCCTCGAGCCGGAGCCACTTTCCCGGATAATGATCGGCTCATTTTTCAGGTCACGGAGAGAGACGCTTCTTTTCTTTGCAAATCGGTGTTGGGGTGATACCACCAGACAAAACTCCTCGCGATTATAAGGCACGACTTTCAGTTTGTTTAAACCCGGCAACCTACCAATAATCCCAAGATCGTATTTAAACACCATCAGCCCGTTGGCAATCTCCTGGGAGCTTCCCACTTTCAGAGAGACCCTGACGGTGGGGAACCGCTCCTGGAAACGCGAAAGCAGTTCCGGCATGAGATGTCGCGCAAAGCTTCTGGTTGTGCCAATGGTAAGGGATCCCCGATTCAGATCCCCCCAGCTTTTCAAGGCATGCTCCAGCTCCCCGACAATCAAAAAAATCCGTTCGGCATAGCCAAAAAGAGCCGTACCGGCGTCAGTCAGCTGAAGCTCATTGCCGTATTTTCTGAAAAGTTGGATGTCAAGGTTCTTTTCAAAGGACTTAATCTGCATGGTAACTGCCGGCTGGGTAACATGAAGCGCCTCGGCAGCTTTGGTGATGCTTTTTTCTCTGGCGGCCAGGTAAAATGCTCTGAGCTGGTTTAGATTGATGTGCATTTGCGTGACTCGGATTAGATATAAGAAAATCTTATAGGCATATAAAATTAATTGGATTGACATGTCAATCCAAAAAAACTAACAAAAGTTATTACAATTAATTCAAAATAATGATTCTCATTCACCGAGCTGCCAGAAGAAGGAGGAGGAGATGGCGGAATACGATGGAATTATCATAGGTGCCGGGCCCAA
Source organism: Desulfobacterales bacterium (assembly GCA_041559695.1). Classification (GTDB taxonomy): domain Bacteria; phylum Desulfobacterota; class Desulfobacteria; order Desulfobacterales; family JAHEIW01; genus JAHEIW01. Next base: position 4,612 of record JBFFCW010000251.1, on the reverse strand, counting down.
TGGTCTGCTCACAGCTTCTTATTTGGCCAAAGCAGGCCTCAAGATCCTGCTGCTGGAGAGAAGGTTTGAAATGGGCGGTGGATTGTGTTCAGAGCATATCACCATTCCGAGCTTCATCCACAACACCCACGCCATCTATATGCCCATGGTGGATTATGCCCCTTTCTTTCAGGATTTCAAACATGAAATGGAGGAAATCTCTGACCTGAAGTTTATCCATCCTGATCCTGTGATGACGTTGACCCTTCAAGATCATCGCACCTTATCCGTCTATCAGGATGCGGAACGCACCGCCCGGTCGATTGCTCGGTTTTCAGAAAAAGATGCGCGCACCTATGTCAATGCCGCCGCCAAATTCAAAGAATATATGGATGTATTTATCGCACCGGCCACCTATTATCCGCCGCATCCGGCCATGGAAGCCATGACCAAAATGAAATCCCATGATGTCGGGCGGGATCTCCAGGCACTGCAGCCCATGTCTCCCCGGGCCATTGTGGAAGAACTTTTTGAAAACGAACACGTCCGCACCCTTTTTCTCTATGCATCTTGCATGTGGGGCTTGGATTATGACCTGGAGGGGCTGGGCTTTTTGGTTCCACTTTACTTCAACCGGGCGGCCAACTATCGCCTGGTGGTCGGGGGAAGCCACCATCTGGCTCACGTGATGAGCAAGCTGCTTTATAAGAACGGCGGGATGATCATCGGTCCCAAACCGGTCAGCAAAATCGTGATCGAAAACGGCCGTGCCAAGGGGGTTGAAACCGAAGACGGTTATTATTACGAGGCCAACAAGTTTATTGTCAGCAGTCTCAATCCGCATCAGACATTCCTGGAGCTGGTGGGCGAGGACCACCTGGGGTCAGATTTTGCCACACGCATCAATGATTGGAAGTGGGAGAAAACCAGTTTTTTTCATGTTCACCTTGCCCTGACGGAATCCCCGCAGTTTAAGGCCGCTGAAAAAAATCCGGATTTGGCCAAAACCTTTATCCACCTCTTCGGCTATGACTCCTACCAGGAGTTGATCGACCATTATGACGCCATTCGCAGGGGTGAATTGCGAGATTCAGGATTCAACAGCTGCTACCCGACCCTGCACGATCCCTCCCAGGCGCCGGCCGGCAAGCATACCGGCCTGATATCCTGTCACGCACCGTATAACCTGGCCGACGGCGGTGCCGAGCAATGGTACGACATCCGGGATGAGATCGCAGATCAATGTTTGAACAAATTGAGAACGTATGTGCCCAACATCAATGAAGACACCATCATGTGGCGTTACATCACGACCCCGAAAGACATCCACAATAAATTTGTCGACATGCGGGAGGGATCCTACAAACAGGGCGCCTATCTGCCCCTGCAGATGGGTTATCTGCGGCCCAACGAACTCTGCGCCGAGTACGCCACACCGATCAAAGATTTATATATATGCGGTTCCTGCACCTATCCCGGTGGCACCATCCTGATGGCCAACGGATACAACGCCGCCAACCGGATTGCCGACGACTACGGCATCCAGAAATGGTGGAAAAAGCCGGAATCCATCGCAAGGGCCGAGGAGCTTGGCCTGCTTTAGGCGCTGGAAAGTTAATCTTTTGAATGGTTGGGAGTGATGCATCATGAAAGTCCAGTCTACCGGTCTGGGCAAAACAGTCATGCTGGCCCAGTTTAAAGAGCTTTTGAATAACGAATTCGACAACCAGCAGGTTCTACAATTAACCATGGAGTCGACCGAACCGCTGCACTGGACGATCAAAGTCTACATGGAACCCGGTGATCTGCGCCAGGCGATTGTCATGGGGCTAAAGCCTTCGGTACTGTGGAGGGCACTGCTGGCAGTTGTCGCGGGTCGATTTTCATTATTTAAAAAACCTAAATCAGCACCGGAGGAACGCTCCACCGAAGCCGGGGAGCAAACGGCTGAATCTTCCGGTGGTTCTGCGGAACCGGAGTCCGGCGCATCCTCCAGTCCGCTGTCGGGTCTCAAGGAATCCGCAGACAGCGGCGAACCCTCGAGCCCGTTGTCGAAGCTGAAGGGATAGTTCTTTCTATCAGGAGTGAATTGCGCTAAAGATAAATTTAAAAGCGAATGCCAAATGATTACCGGTGAAAGGAGCAACGATTATGGCCGACATGAGCTTTGACGCCGTCGTCGTCGGAGGAGGACATCACGCCACCATTATTGCCAACTATTTGCAAAACGCCGGACTTGAAACAGGCGTTTTTGAGCGGCTTCAGGAGGTTGGCGGAGGAGCCTGCGGTGACGAGCTGCCGGCTCCGGCTTTTTTGCAAAATCCCTGCGCTCACTTCACCCGCATGTTCGGCAATCCCGCCTATCACGATTTTAATCTGAGAAAGTTCGGGCTGCATTATGTCTTTCCGGAGGGCAACGAGGCCATGGTTTTTCCGGATGAGTCCTGTTTTGTCGGGTACACGGCATTTCCCGTGGTGGATCCGGATACGGGCCGAGAAGAGTTCTCCAATAAGAACTTCAAGAAAACCTATGACGAAATCGCCCGCTTTTCAAAACGCGATGCCGATATGTATGAATGGATTACCGAGCGGTATGAAAAACGCTGGCGAATGGCATTTCGCAAATATCGTTACAGCCCGCCGACACCGTGGGGGGTGCCGAATCCGCTGGAAGAATTATTCACGGATGATAAATACGGTTTCGATCCCGTCTGGCACTACATGAACGGCATCCAGGTGGCCCGGGATCTTTTTGAGAGCACCGAAATGCGGCTTCTCTTCATGCGGGCGATTGCAACTTCTTCGGGCTCTTTCCCGGTGGATGCCATGGGCGTCTACCAGGTGGTTCATATGCTGGGCCTGGTGCTCTCAATGGAATCAGCCTCGATTGTATCCGGAGGGACCCATGCCATCACCCATTCCCTCCAGCGGTCATTCAGCTCAATGGGAGGTCAGTTTTTTGTAGAAAGTGAAGTGGACAAGGTTCTCCTGGAAGGAGACCGGGCTGTGGGAATCAGGCTGGCCAATGGTGCTGAAATCGAAGCGCGTAAGCTGGTGGTCAGCGATTTAGGGGTGCCGCAAACCATGCTGCGCATGCTCCGGGACACCAAACTGGCCGATCGACTCGTGCACCGCATCAAAAACATCGATTACGATCGGGCTCAGATATTCTGGGGTAATGTCGCCCTTCATGAACTGCCCGACTACAAGGCCAAGAGTTTCAACCCCGATCTGGGAGAGCAACCGCGACTCTACATGGGACCCAAAGATGAGGACTATCTGTCCTACAATTATATGTCCGAAATCTTTACGCAGGGTTTCCCCAGCCCTGGAAAAATGTTTCTGCTGGCCGCCCCGGACAGTATCTGGGACAAGAATCGGGCCCCCGAAGGCAAGCACACGATCCTGCTGGAAGAATTTGCCGCACCGCTGCGTTTTTTCTCCGAGAGAGAATGGCTGAAAATGAAACGGGAAATTGTGGACCACATGCTCAAGGACTGGCAGATTTATGCCCCCAACATGACCTGGGACAATGTGATCGCCCATAATATCCAGACACCCCTGGATGTGTCCTATCGTCATCCGGACATGAAGGAGGGTGGCTGGGCGGAAGGCGCCATGATGCTCTCGATGCATGACCGCTTTCGTCCGGTTCCGGAAATTGCCAATTACCGCATCCCGGATGTAAAAAATATGTACATCTGTTCTTCCAACCTGCATTCCTGTGGAGGGATCGGTCGCGGCAGCTCCTACAATTGCTTTAAAAAAATTGTTGAAGATTTTAATCTGCCCAAGATCTGGGAGGAAAAAGGCCGGGAATACTAGCAGCGAAGTTGGAATGCGGAATTAAGTAAATAAGGAGTTTATATGCGCCTGAAAGATAAAGTCGCCATCGTGACCGGCGGTGCCAAGGGACTGGGCCGGGCGTTTGCCGTCAAAATGGCCGCCGAAGGCGCGCGGGTCATGGTTGTCACCCGCAAGGATATGGTCAATCTCAAGGAGACGGTCCGACAAATCGAACGGCTCGGTGGGCAGGCCGCCTTCTTTCAAGCCGACGTTTCCAAAGAAGCGGATACGCTGGCCATGGCCGAAGAAGCCGTCAAGGCTTTTGGCCGCATTGATATTCTGGTCAACAATGCCGCCGTCTATGACGGAATAACGCGTAAGCCTTTTTATGAAATCGACCCGGCCGAATGGGATCTGGTGATGGCCGTTAATGTAAAAGGCGCATTTCTGACGGCCAGAGCAGTCTTTCCCTATATGAAAGAACAGGGTTTCGGCAAAATCATCAATCTGGCCTCCGAGGTCTTTTTTACCGGCTCCCACGGCTTTGCCCATTATGTATCTTCCAAGGGCGGAATTATCGGCCTTACCCGGGCTTTGGCTGTGGAATTGGGCCCGTACAATATCTGTATCAATTGCGTGGCACCCGGCTTTACAGACACCGAGGCCAGTAGAGGTCTGGCCGACGTAAACAAGTACGACACGTCCAAAACACCGCTTCGCCGGCTTGAAAAGCCGGACGATCTGACGGGAGCCGCCGTATTTCTGGCATCGGCTGAAAGCGATTTCATGACCGGCCAAACCCTGCTGGTGAATGGCGGCCGGGCCATGCATTAAAAAAAGCTCAAGG
>JBFFCW010000250.1:0-6142 GCA_041559695.1 Desulfobacterales bacterium | reverse complement strand
TGGACCGTGTGTCAGTTCCAGTGTGGCTGATCATCCTCTCAGACCAGCTAACCATCGTCGCCTTGGTAGGCCATTACCCTACCAACAAGCTAATGGTACGCGGGCTCATCTCCAAACAGTAGCTTCCATGGAGAGGCCACCTTTGATCTCAAAGACCGGAGTTATTGAGATGTCATTCGGTATTAGCATCGCTTTCGCAATGTTATCCCCAATTCGGAGGTAGATTACCCACGCGTTACTCACCCGTGCGCCACTTTACTGGTTTCAGCAAGCTGAAACGTTCTCGTGCGACTTGCATGTGTTAAGCACGCCGCCAGCGTTCATTCTGAGCCAGGATCAAACTCTCCAATTAAATTATAAAATACTGTGTCAAAGTCACAGCATATTTACGTTGACCCGACTTACATACGCGTCACTATTTAGTTTTCAAAGATCAAATGGCCCTTTTGATAAAAAAGGGCTGCCGACTTAATAAGGCCGGATTCCATCTATAATGCAACCTTTCCAATATACTAATTGGAATGGTGTTGTCAACCTTTTTCATCCCAATTTGACCGCTATTTCTGCTTGATTCGGTCCGAGACGATAAACGGTGAATTTACACGTACCCATTGGGTTTGTCAATAAAAAAATAAATTTATTTTTGAACTTCAATTTTATGGAATCGTTTCTTGCCTGACCGTAAAACGATTGTTTGCTGATCGTCTAAATCGGTGTCGCTCACCAGGTAATCAAATGGTTCAACCCGATGGCCGTTAATATAGGCACCGCCCTGTTCGATCAGCCGGCGGGCGGCACCACCGGAATTGGCCAGACCGACCTGATGAAATAGTTTAAAGGCTGGAATACCGGCTTTAAGCGTTGCGAAATCCAGAAATGAGCTGGGCACAGACTGATCATCCGCGCCCAAATCGCCCCGCGGTATGGCGCTGGCGGGTAGAATATTGGCCGGCACGTTGCGGGTGCCAAACATGCTTGCCGCTGCTTTACAGGCATTGACAGCCGCCTGGTTTCCGTGAGCAAGCCGGGTGGCTTCAAATGCCAGAACGGCCTTGGCACTGTTTAAGTCCGCTCCGCTTACTTTTTCAATCGGGCGAATTTCGTCCATCGGTAAAAAAGTGAACAGTGCCAGAAAACGACTTACATCCCGATCGTCGGTGTTTATCCAAAACTGATAGTATTCATACGGTGAGGTCTTTTCAGCATCCAGCCAGACGGCGCCTTTGGCGGTTTTACCCATTTTTTCGCCGCTGCTGGTGGTAATCAGGGGAAAGGTAATGCCGAATGCCGCGCCCTGCTCGACCCGGCGAATCAGCTCAACTCCGGCCACAATGTTGCCCCACTGGTCGCTGCCGCCCATTTGAATTTTGCAATCGAAATTTTTAAATAATTCTAAAAAATCGTAAGCCTGCAGCACCATGTAATTAAATTCAATAAAGGTCAGTCCCTCCTCGGAATCCAGCCGGATTTTATAGCTTTCGGCCTTGATCATGCGGTTAACCGAAAAATGGCGGCCGATATCTCGTAAAAAAGGAATATATTTCAATTCGGCAAGCCAGTCGACGTTATTTAACAGCAGCGCTTTGTCTGGCGTAAAGTCTAGAAAATGGGAAAGCTGCTTTTTAATTCCGGCCGCATTCTGCTCCAATGCCTCCAGCGTCAGCAATTTGCGCATTTCAGTCTTGCCCGAGGGATCTCCGACCATGCCCGTGCCCCCTCCAACCAGGGCAATGGGTCGGTGGCCCTGTCGCTGCATGTGCGCCAGAGACATGATGGGCACCAGACTGCCGACATGCAAACTGGCGGCGGTAGGATCAAACCCGATGTAGCAGGTCACGTTTCCCTGATCGAGGCAGTCTCTTAGTTCCTGGTCATGGGTGGTCTGATCAATGAATCCGCGCTCCTGCAAAATATCCAGAACATTCATTAGAACGGCCTTTCGTTGAATTGGTTTTATTTGTTTTATTGGTTATATTGGTTCAAGGTGGGCATCGATTAAACGAATCAAACAAATTCAACTAATTGAACCAATCAGACGGACTCATTATTAAAAACCGTTGGTTGCTAAACTTTAATTGCTAGGGCACCAGTTCGGTTTTGTCCACCGCCTATTTATTGGCGTACTCGACTGCCCGGGTCTCACGAATCACGGTAACCTTAATCTGTCCCGGGAAGGTTAACGACTCTTCTATTTTTTTGGCGATATCACGGCTCACCAGGATGGCTTCCTCATCGGAAATGACTTCGCTTTCCACGATGACCCTCAATTCCCGGCCGGCCTGAATCGCATAGGTATTGGAAACACCTTTAAAGGAATTGGCAATATTCTCAAGCTCTTCTAAACGTTTTATGTAGTTTTCAAGCAGTTCTTTGCGTGCACCCGGCCGCGCGCCGGAAAGTCCATCAGCCGCCTGAACGAGTAAGGCCAGAACGGAATTCGGGGGCACATCTTCGTGATGGGCTGCAATCGCGTGCACCACTTTCGGAGATTCATTGAATTTTTTTGCCAGGCGCGATCCGATGATCGCATGCGGCCCCTCGACTTCGTGATCGATTGCCTTTCCGATATCATGCAGCAACCCCATGCGGCGCGCCATTTTGGCATTGAGACCCAGTTCAGACGCCATGACCCCGGACAAAAAGCCAACCTCCACTGAGTGTTGCAGCACATTCTGGGCGTAGCTTGTTCGGAATTTCAATTGACCCAGAGTTTTGACAAGCTCATTATGGATCCCATGAACGCCAAGATCGAAGGCCGCTTGTTCACCGGCTTCTTTTACCGCTACGTCAACTTCCTGACTGACCTTTTTGACCACATCCTCTATACGGGCGGGATGGATTCTGCCGTCTGAGATGAGTCGCATCAAAGACAGGCGCGCGACTTCTCTTCTGACGGGATTAAAAGCGGACAATATGACGGCCTCGGGCGTATCATCGATAATCAGATCCACCCCGGTGGCCGCTTCAAGGGCCCGTATATTGCGCCCCTCACGACCGATAATGCGGCCTTTCATTTCATCACCGGGCAATTGCACAACCGAGACGGTGCGTTCGGCTACGTATTCCCCCGCATAGCGCTGGATCGCCGTTGCCAGAATCTTCTTTGATTTCCGGTCGGCCTGCTCTTTGGTTTCATTTTCAATTTTCTTAATCATCCGGGCCCCTTCGTACCGGGCCTCATTTTCCATGGCTCTGATCAACAGCTCCTTGGCCTGTTCTGCCGATAACCCTGAAATCTTTTCAAGCTGCTGTTTCTGTTCCTCGATCAACTCCTCATATTCAAGCTCTTTACGTTCAATTTCATTCGCTCTCTTTTTCAGCCCTTTTTCCTTGCGGCGAAGTTCTTGATCCTTACGCTCATACTACTCGATTTTGCGATCGATATGCTCCTCTTTTTGCATCAGATGCTTGTCGCGTTTCTTGAGCTCCGAACGCGTCTCTTTAGTTTCGCCATCAAAATCACTTTTCATTTTAAAAAGCCGGTCTTTAATTTCCAGATCGGCTTCCTTTAAAAGGGTTTCGGCCTTACGTTTTGAATCGATTATCAGGAGTGATGCTTCTCCTTCAGCAGCTTTGATTTTTTGAGATGTAATTTGCCCTTTTACCCAAAAGGCGATCGCAAAACCGACGCCAAAACAAATTATAGCAAGTATAATACTTAATTCACTCATTTCCCACTCCCCAAACTGTCAAAATGAACGATGGACTAGTGAAATGCTAGCCCTTTATGGACTAAAGTCGTTTCCATAAAAAGTTCATTTATTTTTTTAGAACCCATCTCAAAAATAGGATTTTGGTTCAAGATCGCGGCGGGGCCTAGTTTCAAACCGAAGGCATACTGTTGTATGTTGAGGATTTGAAACGAGGCACCAACAAAGATATGGGGCCAAAAGACATTTTTGAGTTGGGTTCTATTAATATTCAACGGCTTCTGCCTGGATGCGAAAATATAGGCTCCCGCATCTTTGGCAGGAAACAGAACGGGCCCGGTCTTACAGGCCAATTTTTCACGGTTCTCCAAAGCCACTTCAGTTACTTTCGGTGTGCAGATTCGATGGGCCAGGGGTAAAACAATCAGGTTTGGATTTTCGAAGCGGAAAAAGATGGGCAGCGCCGGCAACCCCGCAGAAAGGGAATGCTAAAAATTTAATCGGAAATTCAAAAACAATGCATTCATCATTTCATCAAACCGAAATGCCGACGAGGTATGCCAGATTAAATGGGCTAATGGCCAAAAAAAGACCCCCACCAAAATGTCGTGTTGGCAGGTCTTTGAACCTGGATTCAAAGTGGGCGCCTCTTAGCTTCTTCAGGCTTTTCTGAACCAGCAGAACTTGCACACCGAAACCAGCGAAGGCTCCCAGAAGATAGCTGTTGGATCAAAGAATAGCTCCCAATCACGAACACGGTAGGGGCAAAACTTTATCAGATTATTTGATATTTGGCCGACCTTATTTCTGTCCTGAATCACACCCGGGTGTTTTCAGGGTCTATTGCGCTGCAGGTCGTCGGAAAACGAGGTCGGGCCCCTTCTTGCGGGGCAATTCATCTTCAACTTGTAAAGATCTGTTTCATTTATAAGGTGTACTCATCCAGTTGACGGATCAATCTTTGCGAGCGTTCCGATAAATCTTGGGTAAATTTCGAATAACGGTTTTCCAATTCCAGTTTTTGATGAGCGATATTCAGTGCCGCCAGCATCAGGGTGGTGAAGTCTGATGCCGCCGATGATTCACCGGTTGGCTGTCCTTTAATCCGTGACACTTCCTCTGCTAACAAATCAGCAACTTCTTTGGCCTTATTCGCCTCCGATTCGGCCTTAAACGTGTGTTGCTTCCCAAAAAGCTCTATGGTTACAAGTTGTTCCAATGAATATTAATTCTGCCTTTCTGCTTTCCGTTTTCCGCCTTTCAAATTTCTACCTGATAGTCATTTTTACCTTTTCCATGTGCACTAAATTTCCATATTTTCTTCAATTTTGACCAACAGGGTATCAATCTTTGACCGGATCAAAGCCTTTTTCCGCGCATAGCTTTTTTCCGCTTCGATCTTACCTAAAAGCTCCTCCTCTAGGCTTTTAATTTTATTTTTAAGTTCTAAATTGGCAGCCTCGTGTCTTTTACAAATTTCTATTAACCGTGCAACTTTTTTCTCGATATCGTTGAACTGGTTAGAAATGATTGCATTATCCAAGGCTTAACCTCACGATTATTTTATTCAATATAATCTGTAATATAAAAAAAAGTCAAGTTATATTAATTAGGCGTTTTTCATGGCTCGCTCGGCTTTTTTCAATTCTTCAATCGTATTGATACCGGTCACCTCAAGATGCTGGCTGCCAACGGCTACGCCGACATGCTTTTTTTCGTTATAAGCAATTTCCACGATATCGGTAAAATATATCTCGCCCTGCGCATTGTCGGATTTAATTTGCGGCACCGCCCGCAATAAAAAATCCTTTTTGACGCAAAAAATACCGGTGTTAATTAATCGGATACGCTTTTGTTGTGCGGTGGTATCGGATTCTTCAACAATGCCCTGAACCCGCCTGTTTTCATCCAGCAGGATGCGGCCGTAACCGGTAGGATCCGCCAGCTCAACAGCCAGGACGGAAATATCTCTTCGTTCATCCGCATGTGATTTTATCAGTGCGCTCACGGTAGCGGCTTTTATCAGCGGCACATCGCCACACAAAATCACCACTTCCCGGCAATGATCCGGAATGTGCGGCAGGGCGCATTGGACCGCATGACCGGTGCCCAGTTGCTCCTGCTGATAGGCAAAACTGAAGGTACCCAGTTTTGAAACCGTCCGCCGTACCGTTTCGGCCTGGTTGCCCACCACCAGCACCACATTGTTGCCGGCAATTTTCCTGGCCGTTTCAGCGACATAATTGATCATGGGTTTGCCGCAAAGCTCGTGTAACACCTTGGCTTTATATGATTTCATGCGGGTCCCCAAACCCGCCGCCAGTATGACAACCGCGATTTCTAGATTCATGACTATCAGTTTAATCTCAATAAATAAAAAGGGCAAACCCAATTTGCTGGTTTACCCTTGTTCACAAATGCTCGAATCGCTCAATCTTGGTGATTCTAACTCAAACCGACAAGCCGGATGCGCACCGTAGCCCGCTCCAATG
>JBFFCW010000249.1:0-6152 GCA_041559695.1 Desulfobacterales bacterium | reverse complement strand
TTCGTTATGCTCGCAACGAAAACCTGCCGTTTGACTATGTCGAATTCCTCTTTTCAAATTATTCCCAGCTCCCGTTGCTGTTTCGAATTAACTTCCAAAAAGACGAAGCCAATATTGTTCAGACACTGAAATCCAAATACGGCGACCCCCGGCTGATTGACTGGAAAAATAAGGGCGGTCACTCCATGTACTGGGATAAAGATAATGATATTCTTATCGTATCCCTTGTACCCGATCAATTCGGCAATCCTGAATATCAAATCAGAATATTTTTTGTCGAAAATATCAAAGCGCTGCTGGCAACCGAAAGCGCCGAGAAAGAAAAACAGAAAAGCCGCAGGGCCAGGTCGGGCAAAAAAGCCTTCTGATTACGTAACGATAACTTAGTTAAATGGTCAATTGGTTGAATGGTCAATTCGTCAGAGGATTCAATCCTTTTTAAACTATTTGACAATTCGACGATTTAACGAATCGACCAATTCTGCGGCCAGCATCCATTAACAGACCCCCAATAATGTGCTAAATTTTTGAAATGGATCCAGATCAAACAAAACCGCAACTGCCGGTAAAATCGGATTCATCGCCGACTCCCGTACAGGATGGATCAGAGATTCAGCGTGCTGCGGGACCTTTGCCCCGCAGCGATTCGATCCGGATTGATGAGAAAATCGCCATCGCCCGGCATGAAGGATTTAATCCCCTGGCCATCGAGCTGGCCATTGGATCTTACGAAACGCCTGCGGCACATAAACTTCTTTTGTTCGGCTTCGCCATTATCGCCGCCGCCCTGGTGGTTTTTCTCTTCCCGGTCGAGCGCTTTTTCAAGCCGAAAACCCGGGTTCTCGGGACCATGACCATCGGCGCTCCGATCAGCGAAGACAGCCAGGCACTCTTTTTGGAAATCAACAAGCCGTGGATGAAGGTTCTGCTGGAAATGGACCGCTTGTACTTTCGCGAGGGAAAATTGAGCGAAGCCATTCAGGTGGCAGAAACAAATCTCGAGCGGGTGCCTGAAATAAACTGGGAAAGCTGGAAAAAAGTTCACTATCGCTACTGGGAATTGCTGTCCGATGCCGGTAGAACACTTTCACTCAAGGCCGCTACCAATTCCTACCTGCAAACCATCCCGGAAGATCCGTTTGCCAATTATTATTCGGCCCAGGCCTTCCTTGCTGCGGTCGAACCCATCCGGTCGCTTAATCGTGATACGCGCCAGGCTTACCGGCTGGAAGCCGAAGCGCTCGGCGAACAAATAGATCGCGCCGGTAAAACGCTCAAGGCCCGGCAAAAGTCGGCGGGGACCGCAGAAAAAAAACGGTTTTTACAGGATCTTTATCAAAAGCTACGCCTGCAGCAGGCAAAGCTGTTGGTGCTGATCTGGCGACTGGGGGGCTATAAAGAAGACCGCCACCCCGACGTGGTTTACCGGGATAAGGCCCTGGATATTTTGAATCACGATGAAATCGCCGGCCTCAAAGAAGCCAAAGCGCTTAAAATATTCATCTATAATCATATCCTGGACCGCTGGCACTGGTTTGAGGGCCAGCAGGTCATACAGGGCATCAAGCAGAATCGCAGAGCTATGGCCAAAGAGCTCAAGGTGCTGCAAAAAGAGCTCAAAGACGCAGAGACGCTATGACGGAATCCGCTGTAAATTCGGACAAACCCGGGATTGCGCCGGCTGCAGAGACTACAACGAAATCCGGGGTGGCCGGCCTTTACGATCCCAAATGGATCCTTGTGGCCCTGTGCTACGTTGCCGCCATTGCTTTGATGGGGCAGGATCCCTGGTATGGTGACAGGCAGTTTACCTACAACCAGGGAATTTTTGTCGGGATTCTGGCATTCCTTATCGTGGCCGGGTTTTGCTGGGAAAGTTATCTTCTGGGACGCCCCGCCGGCATCAATCTTATTTTGCAGTTTCTGCTGATTATCCCGCTGACGCTGCTGATCGGGAGAATTGCCGGGCTGCCGCCGGCCCCGGAGGCCGCCTACGGATTTTTAGGCCAGCTTAAGGGTTATGTTTCTCATCTAAAGGACGAGATGGGATTCGGCAGTATCGTGCCGCTCTGGATCCAGGATGTTTTGCGAAATCCCGGAATTTTGCTGCTTATTTTCTTCACGGCCATCGCGTTTACCCAGCAAAAGAGCAGCCGTCGATTTGCGCTGATCGCGGTGGCGTTTCTCATCCCGTCCATGCAAACCCTGTCGCATGACACGCGGCCCTCGATGACATTCGGCATCGGTTGCCTGGCAATGATCGTCGGAATTGCGCTTCAATACAGCCGATACGGGCACATCGTGGGGCAGCAAAATATCCTCAATCGCCTGCACGCGGTTGATGACCGCTCAGAACTGATATGCAGTTTGCGAATATCAAAACGCGCCGCCGAAGAGGGCTTTATCACCGAGGATGGGGTTCTTGCCGTTGTTCAGCGCGAATATGGCAACGCGATTGAATTCGACCCGCTGACCATCCGCGAGATTGCCCAGGCGATATCCCACCGTCTCGTGAGGGAACACCGGGTCCTGGAACTGCATGGCGATGAACGCGGATTTTTTTTAATCCCCTATGCCAGCATTTTCAAAATCGATTCGATCTTCGACGAAATTGCCGTGTGGATCCGCAAAATTATTTTGACGGGGCTGGTAATTGTCTGGTTGATTTCACCGATTGATTTTTTTCCTGACAGCATTCCGATTATCGGCGCCCTGGATGACGCCTTGATCGCCCTCGTCGGGGCCGGGCAGTGGCTGGACACGTTCAGGCGCAGGCGGCTACCGGTACCCCAGGCGCCATAATATCGTTTTGCAGAGTAACCCCGCAGGGGACTCGGAGGATTTTTTAGAACCCATCTCAAAAATGCCTTTTGGCTGATATCTCTGGGGGGAAATCAAAATGGCGAAAAACGGCGCTCAGGCAGTTATGACAGAATTGCTGGCACAGGCCGGCGTTACCATCAATGGCGACAACGCCTGGGACATCCGCGTCCACAACGACGGTTTATTTTCACGACTTTTGAGCGGCGGTGCGCTCGCGCTGGGCGAATCCTACATGGATGGCTGGTGGGATTGTGAGGCCCTGGATCAGTTTTTTGATAAAATTCTGCGGGCCAACCTCGATCGGCAAGTCAAAAATAAGTTCCGGCTGGCGCTCCATGTCCTGAAATCCAGGCTGTTTAATCTCCAAAAAGCCAGCCGCGCCTATCAGGTCGGCGAAAAACATTACGATATCGGCAACGATCTTTACGGTGCCATGCTGGATAAAAGAATGCTGTATACCTGCGGCTACTGGGCGACAGCCGACGATCTGGACGCAGCCCAGGAGGCCAAACTGAATCTCGTGTGTCGCAAAATCAATTTGGAACCGGGGATGAGCGTCCTTGATTTAGGATGCGGATACGGGTCGTTTGCGAAATACGCCGCGGAAAAATTCGGCGCTCGCGTGACCGGCGTGAATGTCTCCAGGGAACAGGTCGAACTGGGTACCGAATTGTGCCGCGGGCTGCCGGTGCAATTCAGGCGGGAGGATTACCGCGCAGCTGACGGGCTGTATGATCGCGTGATTTCCATTGGCATCCTGGAACATGTCGGCTATAAAAATTACCGCACGTATATGGAAAAGGCCAGCCAGTGCCTGAAGGACGACGGCATCGCCTTTATCCACACCATCGGGAACAATTGCAGCGCCACCACAGCCAACCCGTGGATAACAAAATATATTTTTCCCAACGGCATGTTGCCCTCCATCGCCCAAATCGCACGCGCCATGGAAGGACTGTTTGTGATGGAGGACTGGCACAATTTCGGTCAGCATTACGATAAGACCTTAATGGCCTGGCACGCCAACTTTGAAGCCGCCTGGCCTGAATTCAAAGATAAATACGGTCAGCGGTTTTACCGCATGTTTCGCTTTTACCTGTTGAGCAGTGCGGGAGCGTTTCGGGCCCGCAGCATTCAACTGTGGCAGATCGTGATGACCAAACCCGGCAGAGATTGCCCTGATTGCCGGATCAGCTGACGGTAAAACATGGATGCTTGAAGCCGAAGTCATTATTGTGGGGGCGGGGCCGGCCGGTTCTGCCTGTGCCTGGAAATTGAATCAAAACGGTATTCAAACCGTTTTGCTCGATAAAAAGGCCTTTCCACGGCGCAAACAGTGTGCCGGTTGGATAACGCCCGAAGTGCTGAAAAATCTGGCGGTTAAAAGTGGGGAATACCCGCACGGCATCCTGACCTTTAAGCGGATTTTTTTTCATGTTCGCGGCAGAAAGTTACGGGTCCCGACCTGTCAGTATTCAATCCGCAGAACCGAATTTGATCACTGGCTTCTGAAAAAAGCCTCGGTCCCCCTGCACCGACACACCGCGCAACGGGTCAGAAAAGAAAAGGGTTATTACATCATTGACGAATCGTATCGCAGCAAATACCTGGTTGGCGCCGCCGGAACCTATTGCCCGGTTTACCGGTCTTTTTTCAAGGAAGTCAATTCTCGATCGCAGCAGCGGTTGATTGTCACCATCGAAGAAGAATTCGAATATGATTATCGTGACGCCAATTGTCACCTCTGGTTTTTTGAAAACAATTTGCCCGGATATGCCTGGTATGTTCCCAAGGCGGACGGATATCTGAATGTGGGTATCGGTGGCAAATTTCTGGCGCTCAAAAAAAGGGGGCAGACGATTGGCCAGCACTGGAATTATTTTGTTGCCAAATTGGCGGAACTTTCATTGGTAAAAGGCCATACGTATCGGCCGCGCGGGCACAATTACTATCTCAGACAACCGGTGCCGGCCGGGCGGTTGGACAATGCATACATTATTGGCGATGCCGCCGGCCTGGCGACCCTGGATCTGGGCGAAGGGATCGGCCCGGCGATTGAAAGTGGCATTTTGGCGGCCAAATCAATCCTCACCGGATGCCGGTTTTCAGAGCGATCCGTAAACCGCTTCAGTCTGATCCATTTTTTATGGGCCGGAATAAAAGCGAGAATAACCGCAAACAGCGTTTGATCTGAGAAATATGCCATGGCAGAGATAAAAATTCACGGTTATTACCCGGGGGTCGTGGGCAAGATTACTGAAATCCATGCCGCCTATTACCATGAGCACTGGGGATTTGATGTTTCATTTGAAACCCAGGTCGGTAGAGAACTTTCGATTTTTGTCAGCGAATTTGATGAAGCGCGCGACGGCTTTTGGACGGCCACTGCCAACGGCGTTTTTGCAGGCGCAGTTGCCATCGACGGTCATAATGCGATGGTTGACGGGGCACGGCTGCGCTGGTTTATTGTCAATCCAGAATTTCAAGGCGCCGGTCTGGGCAACCGGTTGATTTCCCGGGCGGTTCAATTTTGTAAGGACAAAAAATATCCCAAAGTATTTCTGTGGACGTTCGAGGGCCTGGATGCCGCCCGCCGGCTTTATGAACGCCAAAATTTCCGATTGTGTGAGACTCACGAAGTCAACCAGTGGGGTCAGCACATCCAAGAACAAAAATTTGAGTTAATATTAACGCGTCTGGCTGATTGAAGAAGCTTGAACCTGTCTTACAGAGGTTGAGCCCGTTACCCGTTAGCCCGTTTGCCGGTTAAAAAAATAAAATCTAAAATTTTCCTTTTTTTACAGGCTCAACGGGCTAAAGCGGCAACCGGCAAACCTGATCAGGTGATCACCTGGTTGAGATACAGCTTAAAATTTGTTTCTTTGATTAAATGGAAGGGCATGGCTATGCAAAAAATCGATGTAAATTTGGTCCAATGGATTGAAAGGGGATTCAACTTATATAAGAATAATTTTACAACGCTGGTTCTGGCCGCGCTTATTGCACTGGTGTTGAGCACGGTCACCATCGGCATTCTGACCGGCCCAATGATTGCCGGTTTGATCATAATTACGCTGCAGCTCTTACGCAAAGCGGCGCCCAAACCGGAAGCCGGTGTGGTTTTCAGAGGGTTTCGCTATTTTCTAAATACGTTTCTATTTTTGGTCATCTGGGGGATCGCCATACTGGTTGGATCCCTTTTGTTGGGGTGGTTTCCCATCATCGGGCAATTGCTTTCTCTTTTCTTGGTCTATGCCGCCCAGGCCTTCTTGATGTTCGGTCTTTATTTGATTGTCGACAAACAGATGGATTTCTGGCCGGCTTCCCAG
>JBFFCW010000248.1:0-6190 GCA_041559695.1 Desulfobacterales bacterium | reverse complement strand
ATATGAGTGAAAAGGCCATCACCATCGGACAATATTTTGTGGCTTCCGGTGTGTTTACGGTCTTTGGTGTGACCTTCCCGATTGTCGAAGGCACCAAATTTCACAAGCACCTGTTTGAAGAGCTCGAGCAACTGGGGATGGGCAAGTGGGGATTTGCAACCGATCCATTTGACATCGCCAAATTGATGATCGATCATATCGACAAGAAACGCAAAGCCCTGGGTATCGACAAAGCCCGCGAACGCGTCCTGATGGATATGTCCGATCGCAGGGAAATTGATGCGGCCTAAACCAACCAGCCGCTGATAATAAAAAAAATGGGGCCCCAACCCGGGCCCCATTTTTTTTGTGCCAAAATTTTTAAATTCCACGGCGGTAAGGTCTAAAAAACAGGAATATACCGGTGGGTAGACCTCCAGATGAAGTTTGGATGTGTGACGGCGGTTGTATTTCGCCCGATAAAATATTGGGTATGACAAAAAAAGGGCTTTATTTACTTTTTTTCTGTCCTTCCTTGTAGCCTTCCTCATAAGCTTTCTCTTTGGATTTTTTGGGGCTAAAACTACAAATACATTGCTGGGCAAGGATTCTTTTTGTTTGACACTCCGTTGGCAGTATATTTATACTTTTGATCACACATCACAGCAATTATCTTAATATTCAAATTAGGAAGGTGTTTTGGATCGCACGAACCACCCCACCATCATCGTTCTGTTTTCCGTTCTCTTGATTGCCCTCGGCACGGCCGGGTATATGCTGATCGAGGATTGGAATATGCTGGATGCGCTTTACATGACGGTGATCACCGTATCCACGATCGGATATGGTGAAGTCCATGCCGTCAGCCCGCAAGGACGCATTTTTACGCTGGTCCTGATTGTTTTGGGGGTCGGCTTTTTTCTTTACGTAGTCGGCAACGTGGTACAATTTTTGGTGGAAGGACGTATCCGCCTGGTTTTAGGGAGGCACAAATTGGACAAGCAAATAAACCAGTTAAATAATCATTATATTGTCTGCGGGTATGGCAGGATGGGGCGCGCACTTTGCCGTTATCTCACCCAGAAGCAGCTCAAGTTTGTCGCCATCGAGAAAAATGAGGATCGCATCCCGGTCATGAATGAAGACGGCATTCTTTATATTGCGGGAGAAGCAACGGCAGAGGAAAGCTTGTTTAAGGCCGGACTCAAAAGGGCATCGAACCTGATCACCGCCCTGGGTTCGGATGCGGACAACGTTTTCCTCGTCTTGCTTGCCAAAGGATTGAATCCGAATCTTTACGTGGTCGCCCGGGCGAGCCAGAATGCCTCTAAAAAGCCGTTATATACCGCCGGGGCCGATGTCGTCGTATCACCATTCGATGTCGGCGCCCGAAGAATGGCGCATGCCGTACTGCGCCCGAATGTCATCCGCTTCCTGGAAGTCGCTTTTGCAGATGAAAGCACCGACATTCATATTGAGGAGATCACCATCGCCGCAACTTCGAAACTTGTTGATGTTAGCCTGCAGGAATCCGGGATCCGTCAAAACTATGACCTGAACATATTGTCGATCGTCAAGGCGGACGGTACCCTGGTTTTCAACCCATCGGCCACTACCCAAATTTGTGCAGGCGGCTCAATCATCGCGGTTGGCAGCAGTGAAAGTTTAATGCGATTGGAAAAAGTCTTAAATCCTTAGCAAAGTCTCAACTTTGGCAAAGGATGCATTTATTCAACAACAAAGATCTCAAATTAACCCCCCACGATCGGGGGAAACAGTGAAACGTCGTCGCCTTCCTGCAATCGGGTGTTTAATTTCTGCGGAATGTGGGAATAATGGCGGCCGTTGATTAAGACCCGAATATGTGGATTAAGATCCTTGCCGGCTTCGTCGAAGACCATTTGCGAAAAGCGGTCGCCAAACATATAAGATAATTCATGTAGCAGTTCAATCAGGGTCAGACTGCCAATTTCGAGCTCCAACACAGATCGATCGCCCATCACGTCTCTCAGGGTCAGAAAACTTCGGATGGTAATTTTCATTACACGCCCAGTTCGGCTCTAAATTCCACAAAATGGGCCCGATAGGCTGCCAGCTCTTGCTCGGACATTTCGTCCGGAAACTGCAGATCCACCTGGGTCAGCAAGTCCACAACCGTATTGGCATGCGGGGCGACCCCCAGAACCCCCACCTTGCTGCCGTGCTCCAGTTTTATCTTGCCCAGCATAAAATCCGTCACAAACTTGCTTTGCTTGCGCAGGATCTTCTTCCACTCCTGGGGCGTGGCCGCAATGACATATTCCGCTTCTTTGAGGGCATCCGCTTCGGAGAAAAAAGCAATTTTAGTCAGATCGCCTTTGTCGACAAACATTCCGAATATGATATCCTGATTGATCCCCCAGGCGGGTTCGGCCTTCACCCGATAGCACATTTTAGCGGATAATTTTTTGAGTTTTTCCCGAAATTCGGGATTCGATTGATAGTTTTTCCCGCTTTCCTCGAGCCATTGCGGTGTGCAATACTGACATGCCGCCATGATGATGCCTCCTATGTTTTTCGAGAACCCATCTCAAAAATAGGATTTTGGTTCAAGATCGCGGCGGGGCCGAGCTTCAAACCGCAGGCATACGGTTGTATGTTGAGGATTTAAAGCGAGGCACCAACAAAGATATTGGGCCAAAAGACACTTTTGAGATGGGTTCTGGTTAGGGTTAGCCCTATCCGCTGTATTCACCGGACGCTTTGAATTTCTCCAGCGCCTCTTCGCGCAGGACTTTTTTAAACAGCTTCTCGGTTACCGTCATAGGCATGGTTTCCCTGAACTCAACATATTTCGGCACTGCATAGGGTGCCAGCGCCCTAGCGCAGAAATCGCGAATTTCTTCCGCGGTGACCTTTTCCTCAAAGCCGTCCTTTAGTTGAATCACCGCCATGACGCGTTCGCTGCCGGGCGTTTGGGGATCGGGGACGCCGATGGCCGCCGCCATATGCACGGCCGGGTGTTTGTAAAGGACTTCATCGACGGTGGTGTTGTAAACCTTCATCCCGGAGACATTGACCATGTCTTTGACCCTGTCACTGAGGTGAAAATACCCGTCTTCGTCCATAAAGGCGATATCACCGGTGTGAAGCCAGCCGTCATCCGTCAGGCCGGAGCCGGGCTCGGGCCAGTAGCCTTTCATAATCTGAGGCCCTCTGACGACGATTTCGCCCGGTTCTCCAAACGGCACTTCCTGCCCGTTATCCGGGTCCACCAGTTTGCACTCGGTATCGGGCGACGGAATCCCCATGCCCGTTTTCTCTTTGGGAAGAAAACCGGTGACCTTGGAAAACGGCGAGATGTTAAAATGTGTTAAGGGCGACGTCTCCGTTAATCCGTACCCTTCCGAGACCGGTGTGCCGATTTCCTTTTTAATGGCTTCGGCGATTTCCCCGGGCAGGGGGGCTGCAGCACAAACGGGAATCACATTCATTTTGCCGACTTTGGCCTGCACAATCCGCATGAGCTGGGTCGGCACCGTGGGAATCATGAACGGGCGATATTTCTTGATGGTCTCGACCAGGGCATCCGTGTCTCTCGGGTCCGGCATTAAAATCACGCGCAGCCCCAGACTGGCCGCCGCCTGGTGGGTATAAAGACCATAGGCATGAAAGAGCGGAACGGGGAGAAATACCGAGGCCTTTCCGGCCAGGCCGCGCAGCATCGGCTTGAGCATCCAGGGAAACCCCTGCAATATACAGCTGTAGCGGTTGAAGTGCGTCACCATGACCCCTTTGGGCAGGCCGGTCGCACCTCCGGTGAAAGCCAGCTCACACAGGTCCTCTTTGGGATCAATGTCCACCGGCCCGGTCAGCGCTTCGTTTTCTTCGATCAGTTTTCTGAACTCATGGCAGCCCTGTGGCAGGCTGCCGGATATCTTCTGGATATCGTAACCCGCGGTTGAGGTGACGATGACATGCTCGATCTCACAGCGATCCTTTACCCCCAGAACCCGCTCCAGATGCTCTTCTCGGCAGATCACCACCCGGCTGCCGGAACTGCCGGCCTCGTGCACCAGTCCGTCATCCGTCCGCAAAATACTGGTGGGCACCAATGCCGCGCCGGCCTTCATGATCGCCCAGTCGCTGATGATAAACTCGGGGCAATTGGGCAAAAAGGCACATACCCGATCCCCTTTTTGCACGCCCAGCCCCTGCAGGGCGGTTGCCAGTTTTTCGGACAGCAGTTTCAGCTCCCGGTATTTTATTTTGCGACCCAGATAAAGAATTGCCGTTTGGCCGGGGTGTTTTTCAGCGGCATCGTCCAGGGCTTTATAGACCGGCTCCTCCGGGTAAGGCGCCAGGCTGTGGTCAAGCTTATAGGGTCCCAGTTTATAGCTTTTCAGCCAGGGTTTGTCGGCGTAGGTCATATCCTCACCTCAAATAATTTAGAAGTAAATCAATGCAGGTGAACTAAAGTGACCAAATTCTTAATAAGTGAGAAGTGATCTAAAGTGACTAGAGTGCCTAAAGTTGAGGAATTCTATCATTTATATAAAAAGATGGAGCGCCACACGGCTCAAGCGCCTGCGTTGCGCGAGCGACACCACAACTTTAGTCACTTCCAACTTTAGGTCACTTTAGTCACTTATTTTATGGTTTATCCCTAAAAGGCGATCTGCTTTTTTGGATGGCTCCAATAATTAAAAGGGGCACTCCCGGACCTCTATCCCCACAGATCGGCTTTCAAGTCTGCCAGATCCAACTCGGTTAATTTTTCGGCAGTGGGCTTGCCGGTTTCCTTATCCCAGCCCCGCAGGCCATAATAGGCGTCTTTGAGCATTTCCAGGGTATCTTTATCGATCACCATGCCCGCGGCCGGTCCTTCCGGCAGCGGATCTTCCATCAGTCGAGCGGGAAGCGTGTCGTGTTCGCGCGTGATGCCTTCACGAACGCAAAAGGCCCGCATGAGGTTGTAGATCCGCTCCCCGCATTTTCTGAAATCCGCCACGCCGAACTCCCATCCGGTGGCATGGGATATCAGTTGCACATAGTCCTCGGCCGGCAGCAGGATCCCCATAAACTTGCAGGCCCCGATGCAGTCAAACATGGTCAGCGCATTTTCCAGGTCGATGACGACTTTGGCCTCTTTGGGGTTGGCCTCAAACGGATCCGCTATGGTGCTGTCCTCAACCAGCAGAAAGGGCGCGTCGATGAAAGTCGGCCCCTGGACATAGGCCGTGATGTGGTCGCCGCCGCGGTTGGCGGTGACATAACCGAGTCCGGTAATTTTTGCGGCCCGCGGGTCATAGGCCGGAAGTTCGAGCCCCTTGACATGCATGGCAAAATGAGCCGAACCCTGTCCCAGTTTTTGCGACATCGCTCTGGAACCTTCGGCCAGCAGATCACCGATGCCTTCCCGTCTGGCAATTTTTTCGATCAGGCTGACCACCAGCTCGCCGTCGCCAAACTTCAGCGCCAGGCCGTCAGTCTGTTCATCGGTGAGGATTCCTTTTTCATAACACTCCATGGCAAAGGCGATGGTTGAGCCGGCGGTGATCGTATCCAGACCGTATTCATTGCAACGGTAATTGGCCATGGTAATCGCGTTCATATCGGCCACATCGCACTGGGCCCCCAGGGTGTTGGTGGTTTCGTATTCCGGTCCCTCTCCCGAGCGGCCCGCCCATGGGCCCTCGCGAATCTCAGTCCCCCGGCCGCAGGAAATCGGGCAGGCAAAACAGTTGACCCCTTTTACAAAAACCTTATCCGTCAGTGCCTGGGCGCTGACGTCATCAATCCGTTCAAAAACACCCTGCTGCCAGTTGCGGCTCGGATAGCCGCCGCGGGCATTGACCATATCAGAGACCATATTGGTACCGAAGGCTTCAAAGCCCACTTTGAGCATGGACTCACCCAGCAAATCAAACTGTTGTTTGGCAATTTCTTTGAAAGTTTCTTCGTTTGCCAGTTTTATGGGTAGATTGCCACCGCAGGCAACCGCTTTAACATTTTTACCCCCCATCACCGCTCCCAGGCCGCAACGGCCCGCGGCCCGGTGTTTATTGTTCATAATCGCGGCATAACGCACCCGGTTTTCGCCGCCGGGCCCGATCGAAGCGATCGTTATTTTCTGGTCGGCGTCCTGTTGAAGGTTGTCCTCGGTCTGCGGTACGGTCTTGCCCCAGAGTTGGCCGGCATCACACAATTCGGCCCGGCCATCGATAATTTT
>JBFFCW010000247.1:0-6211 GCA_041559695.1 Desulfobacterales bacterium | reverse complement strand
ATAAGATCCTTAAATAATGACAGATTTTAAGTGCACTCAACAGAAAGGACCTGAAAATGGAAATTAATCACAAGGTGGAGAACGGAATTTTAAATGTAGCGATAAAGGGACGCTTGGATGCAGCGACTGCACCGGTTGCCGAAGGGCAGATCAATAAACTGTTGGAAGGAGAAGAAAACCGGCTGCTTTTCGATTTAAGTGACCTGGAATACCTCAGCAGTGGTGGGTTGCGGGTTATTTTAAGCGCCGCCAAAGAAATCCGGCGTAGAGACGGTAAAGTGGCACTAGCGGCCTTAAAACAATATGTATACGAGATTTTTGAGGTCAGCGGTTTCACATCGATGATTCCCATCAAAGATACCGTTGAAGAAGGCCTTAAGGATCTCGCATAGAAAGACGGCCGGATAAATATTTCCCGCTATTCTCCAGCCGGCTGCAGTTTTCCCTGAATGAGGGGAGTACACCCAATGACTGAAAGCAATGACACAACAGAAGCCATTCTGCTGGTGGATGACAATCCCACCAACCTGCAACTGTTGTTTGAGACCCTCGACGGCAGGGGCTACAAGCTGCTGATCGCCAAAGACGGCAACGCCGCCCTTTCGATTGCCCGCAAAGCCTGCCCAAATTTAATTTTGCTGGACATCATGATGCCGGAAATCGACGGTTACGAAGTCTGCCGTCAATTAAAAGCCGATCCGGCCACCGCGGAAATTCCGGTTATTTTTCTGTCGGCGCTGACCGACACCAAAGACAAGGTGCAGGGATTGGACCTGGGGGCTGTGGATTATGTCACCAAGCCGTTTCAACCCGATGAAGTCATCGCCAGAGTCAATACCCATCTGACCGTTTATCGGCTCAAAAAAGCGCTGGATCAAAAAAATAATGAGTTGCAGGAAGCCAATGAATTCTTGGAAGAGCGCGTAAAAGAACGCACGGCAGCGCTGGTGGAACTAAACACCGCTTACGAGCGCTTTGTCCCCCGGGAATTTTTAAACCTGCTCAAAAAAGAGAGCATCCTTGAGGTTAAACTGGGGGATCAAACCGCCCAGCAGATGACGGTTTTGTTCTCCGACATCCGCGGCTGGACCACCCTTTCAGAGGAGATGACGGCCCAGGAAAGTTTTAATTTTATCAATGCATTTTTAAATCGGGTCAGCCCGGTGATCAGCGCCCACCAGGGGTTTATCGATAATTTCCAGGGGGATGGAATGATGGCGCTGTTCCCGGAATCAGCCGATGACGGCGTTCAGGCCGCAATTGCCATGCATGCGGCCGTTTCCGAATATAATGAAGCGCGCAAAAAAAAAGGCTATCAACCCATCGGCATCGGCGTGGGCCTGCACAGCGGTGATCTGATGCTCGGTATCATCGGCCACGAAGAGCGCATGCAGGGCACGGTGGTGGCCGATGCCGTTAATCTGGCATCGCGCCTGGAAGGGTTAACGCGCGTATATGGATCCTCGATCAGCATCAGCGAGCCCACCCTGGCTCAACTGAAAGATCCCGACCAATACAAACACCGCTTCGTAGATAAGGTTCAGGTCAAAGGGAAAAAAGACCCCGTCTCCGTCCATGAAGTGTTTGATGGCGATCCGCCGGCGGTAATTGAATTAAAAGAACAGACCAAAGATGGCTTTGAACAGGGCCTCTGTCTTTATTATGACCGCAAATTCTCCGAAGCCAGCGTCAAGTTTAACCAGGTACTGGAAAAAAACCCGGAGGATCGCGCTGCCCGCATCTATCTCAAACGCTCCGCCAACTACATGGTCAACGGGGTTGCGGATGACTGGACCGGTGTAGAAATCCTGATCCAAAAATAAAAGAAAAGTGGGATGTTTTTCCCTTCATGCCGGCGCCGGAGGGTATCCGGGGGTCCGGCCTCAATTTTTCTGGATTCCTGCCTTCGCAGAAATGACATACGGTAGCCAGAAAACACCACGACTGCAGAATTAAATAAAACCCGCTATGGGGAAAATGCAATGAAGCTTAAATATAAATTGTTGCTGCTTTATGTCGGTGCCGCTTTATTTATTATGCTGGTGATCGGCAGCTTTCTCTCATCGGCATTAAGAGATATCACCATTGACCGGATCGCAGAAAATTACCGGCAACAGCTGAAACACATCGATTTCGGGCTGACCCGATTAATCAAGGGCATGGAGCATGATCTAAACGGCATCGCTCAGGATAAATTCGTGCGCTCCCGCAACGATGAAAATTTTACCTCCTTTCTGAATGCCGACGAAAAAACCTTTCAATATGACTACGGGGAGCTGGAGCAACACATCATCTCGATATTTAACGGGTATCGCACCACGCACCCTTACGTCCATTCGGTTTACATGGGGCGTGAAAACGGCAGTTTTGTGCGCTCCCACAAACGCGCCCGACCCACCCGCTATGACCCCAGGACCCGGCCCTGGTATACGGTGGCGAAAGAAAATCCCGGAATGGTTGTGCGAACGCTGCCGTTTCGCTCGGTCACCAGCCCGGATATCAGCATCGGGTTCGTTAAAGCCCTGCTGGATCCCGCGGGAACTGTATACGGTGTGGTGGGGACTTCAATCACCCTGAATGAGCTGACCCAATATATATCCGATATCAAACTCGACTATAACGGCCATGTGGCGCTTATTGATGAAAAAGGAACCATTCTGGCAACCCCTGATCAATCGTTACTGTTTGCCAGTCTAAAATCTGCGGATCCCCAGCTTTTCGAAGATCTTTATACCAATATCGATGGGGTTACGGTCTTTGAGAAGGATGGGCAAAAACAGTATGCATTTTATTATACCTCGCCGCGGATGGCGTGGAAGCTGGCCGCAGTTGTTCCCATCGCCGCAATCAACAAGGTGATCCGGGTATTTGTTTTTAAAATCCTGGCAGCGCTGTTTTTCGCGCTTGCACTCCTCAGTGTGCTAACGATGATGGGCCTGCAGAGTTTTGTGATCAAGCCGCTCAAAAAGCTCAATGCGGGAACCGATCATATCCAACAAACCGGTGAGCTCGATTACCGGATTGATATAAAATCCGCTGATGAAATCGGCAGCCTGGCAACGTCTTTTAATGAAATGATCAGCTCCATCGATGAGGCGGAAACCGCGCTGAAAGCATCGGAAGCCGAACTCAAGAAACATCGTGACAACCTCGAGGAACTGGTCGCAGAGCGTACGGCCGAATTAAAGGAAAAGCAGCATGCCATCCGTAAGCAAAAGGATTTCATCGAGACCGTCATCAACAGCATACCGGATTCCATTTCGATCATCGAAATCGACAGCGGTCGGATTATCGATGCCAACGAAGCCTTTCTGGCTGAGGTTGGATTGCCCCGCGACCAGGTTTTCGGCCAGCTGTGTTACGAGCTGACCCACCGCCTTTCAGAAATGTGCACGCCGCCCCATCACCTCTGCCCCATGCTCAAAACCAAGGAGACCGGCCAAAAGTGCACGGTCGAACACATCCACGAAACGGCTGATGGTCATAAGGTCATTATGGAAGTATCGACCTTTCCGATTAAGGACGAAAACGGCGCCTTCAGCCAGGTGGTTCATGTGGCGCACGACATCACCGAGCGCAAACAGGCCGAGGAAGTCATCAAAAATTCGGAACAGCGTCTATCCCAGATCATCAACTTCCTGCCGGACCCAACTTTCGTCGTTGATAATGAAGGTACGGTGCTCACCTGGAACCAGGCCATGGAAAAACTAACCGGCGTCAAAGCCGCCGAAATGGTGGGCAAAGGCAATTTTGAACACGCCCTGCCATTTTATGGCGAAAGACGACCGATCCTGATCGATCTGGTTAAAAATTGGGATGCGGAATATGAAAAAAAATATCTCTCTGTCGAAAAAGACGGCGAGAACCTTATTTCCGAATCCTACCATCCCAATTTGGGAGGAAAGGAATTATATCTGTACGCCACGGCGGGATTGATTTACGACGCCGCAGGCGAGGTGGCGGGTGCCATCGAGTCCCTGCGTGATGTTACCGAAAAAAAGAAAGCCGACGACATCATACGCGAAAGCGAAGAGCGGCTGAGCAACATATTAAAAACCACAAACGAGGGCTTCTGGCTAATTGACACCGGGGACATCACGCTGGAAATCAACGATGCCATGTGTGAAATCCTGCAACGGCAGCGTGATGAAGTTGTCGGCAAGAGTATTAACGATTTTTTAAATGATAAAAACATTAAGATCGTACGTGAGCAGGAAGAGATCCGTGGGGAAGGCGAAAAGGGCTTATATGAGGTTTCGCTATCACGTGCAGATGGAACTATCGTGCCCTGCCTGGTCAATGCTGCGCCCCTTTTAGATGCTGAAGGGAATAAGCTCGGATCTTTCGGAATGTTTACCGACATCACCGAACGAAAACACATGGAAGATGAACTCGTCGGTGCCAAACAAATCGCTGATGAGGCCAACAGGGCCAAAAGCGATTTTTTGGCCAACATGAGCCATGAGATCCGCACCCCCATGAATGCGGTCATCGGCATGACCCACCTGGCCTTGAAAACCGAACTGACCTCTAAACAGAAGGATTACCTGCACAAGATCCAATCATCCGCCAATTCTCTACTGGGCATTATCAACGACATTTTAGACTTCTCCAAAATCGAAGCCGGCAAACTGGATATGGAGTCCGCCGATTTTAATCTGGACGATGTACTCGATAATCTGGGCAATCTCGTCACTGTAAAAGCGCAGGAAAAAGAAGATCTCGAGGTGCTCTTCGCCACGGCTCAGAACGTGCCGCGTTTTCTGGTGGGCGATCCGTTACGCCTGGGACAGATCCTGATTAATTTGACCAATAATGCCGTCAAATTTACCGACACCGGAGAAATCGTGGTTTCCACCGAACTCGTCGAGAAAAACAAAGATCGCGTTACTTTAAAATTTTCGGTCAGTGATACCGGTATTGGATTAACAGAAGAACAGGCCGCTAAGCTTTTTCAATCATTCAGCCAGGCCGACACCTCCACCACCCGCAAATACGGCGGTACCGGACTGGGGCTGGCCATTAGTAAAAAACTGGCAAACATGATGGAGGGAGAAATCTGGGTGGAGAGCGAGCCAGGCCAGGGCAGTACATTTAGCTTTACGGCCGTCTTCGGTCTGGGTCGTGAAGATGTCAAAAAACGCTTCGCCCCTGCACGTGATCTGCGTGGTATGAAAGTTCTGGTTGTAGATGATAACCCCACTTCCAGAGATATATTGCGCGATATGCTGGAATCATTGTCATTTGATGTCACCCTGGCGGCAACCGGTCAGGAAGGGATTGCCGAGATTGAAAAGGCAGACAAAGATAAACCGTTTAAGATGGTGATCATGGACTGGAAGATGCCGGGCATGGATGGAATCGAGGCATCCAAACGTATCAAGGAAAATCCCAAAATCAGCCATATCCCCTACATCGTCATGGTGACCGCTTACGGACGCGAAGAGGTGATGCAAAAGGCGGAAAAGATCGGCCTGGATGGTTTTCTGCTCAAACCGGTCAGCCCTTCGGTGCTTTTCGACACCATCGTTCAGGCGCATGGTGACGAGGTGCCTGACACGTCGCCAATTGCTCAGGCCCGGGAAGAAGTTGAGGCGCTGGCACTTATCAAAGGAGCCAAAATCCTGCTGGTGGAAGACAATGAAATTAACCAGCAGGTCGCCAAAGAAATTCTCGAAGGTGCCGACCTGATCGTCAGTCTGGCCGATGACGGCCAGCAGGCTGTTGATCTGGTGAGAGAAAACCAATATGACGCAGTGCTCATGGATATTCAGATGCCGGTGATGGATGGGTATGCTGCCACGCGGGAAATCCGAAATCTGAAACCCGAAATCCGCAATGTGCCGATCATCGCCATGACCGCCCATGCCATGGCCGGTGATCGTGAAAAAAGCCTGGAAGCCGGTATGGTTGATCATGTGGCCAAACCGATTGATCCCGATCAGCTTTTTACTACCCTGCAAAAATGGATTCATCCGCTATCGAATCATGGCACAGGAGCCGTTTTGGAAGTCGCTTTGGCGGCAGAACAGGTTAAAACCGATGATGATCTTCCGGAGATTTTGCAGGGTTTTGATATCGAGCAAGGTTTGAAACGGATGCAGGGGAATCGCAAGCTTTACCGGAAACTGCTGCTGGATTTTGCGTCCAACTATGGTAATGCCGCAGACGAGATTCATCAAGCACTGACCGCTGATGATATCAACCAGGT
>JBFFCW010000246.1:0-6221 GCA_041559695.1 Desulfobacterales bacterium | reverse complement strand
CCTTTCAAATCGATCAGGCATTCGGGCTTTACGGTCTTGGTCTTCATTCCAATCAACAGGTCCGTTCCCCCGGCAAGCAAATACGGTTTATCATTTGCCTGCAGGGCGGCAATGGCATCTTCTATATTGCCGGGCCGGAGGTAATCAAAGCGTTTCATATATGGTCTCCCTGTATCTGGTTATTATGGTCCGAAAAAGATCTTAAGGCGGATTCGGCAGGTATCGTGATCCCACCTTATTCGATCAGACCCTTATATCTCGCATCTCTTTCCTTAAACGCCTCCCGCATGCCGACATCTCTTCTACGTTTTATGAAATTAAATTCGCCCGGTTCATATCGTATATTCGTAAACAGCGTATGGCCGATGTAGCCTTGGCCAAAAGCCGAGCTGAGGCCCATTGAATCATAGGCCAGACGCGCCGTCGCTTTTCCGATGGCAATTCCGTCCCGCGGCAGGAGCGTCATCGATCTGGCAAGCTTACGGGTTTCCGTTTCGAGCTGATCTGCCGAAACGACTTGATTGACCAATCCAATTCTTTCGGCTTCCTTCCCGTCGATTAATTTCCCGGTTAGCAGAAGCTCGCGGGCGCGTTTCTGGCCGATCAGCGCGACTTCAATCGGAAACACATACATGGCGCCGGAAAACCCGAGCCGTTGCTCTGAATGCCCGATCTTGGCATCTTCGGCAGCGATGGTCATATCACAACACAGAGACATATATAATCCGCCCCCGATGCAGTATCCGTGGACCTGGGCGATGGTGATCTTGTCTAAAAGAAATATTCTCCGCAGACTTTCCGAGCGCCAGCGATCGTATGCCAGCCGCGACCGCTGACTGGGACGCCGACTTTTGTCTTCCGCTTTTCCGGTGCCCCCGCCGTAAACAAAGTATACGCGCCCAAGATCATATCCCGCTGAAAACGCTTTGCCGGCTCCTTTGATAACAACCACTTTAACATCATCGTCCTGTTCTACCTTGGTTAAGGCGTCGTCAATTTCACGGCTAAATTCGATGTTCAACGCGTTTAGCGTCTCCGGTTTGTTCATGGTAAGGGTGACCATCGACCCTTCCTCAAAATCTTCTTTTTCATAAATCAGTGTTTCTGAGCTCATCATTATCCTCCCAAATAATAAATTACGTTTACACAAGTATTGAGCGCCCCGCTATATATTCCCCTTTGCCGGTTTCTTCCAGCACATCTCCATCTCGCGCGACGATGCGCCCTCTTAGCATGGTGAGTATCGGCCATCCTTTTATGTTGCGCCCGGCCACCAGCGAATAGTCGGTATTGGAATAAATCGGCTTCCGGGGTGCAACCGCTTCCTTGTCCAGGTCAATAAGAACCAGATCCGCATCGGAGCCGATGGACAGGGTTCCTTTGCGCGGCGCAAGACCAAATTGTATTGCGGGGCGATAACAGCAAACCTCCACCAGTCTCTCTAAAGAAATTTTTCCCTTGTTGACCCCCTCACTTAACATGAGGGGTAAAAACATTTCGGCGCCCGGAATGCCGGGGGTGGCATCCCAGAGATTCTTTTTTAGATCCCTGGGGACCGGGGCATGGTCGGTTGCGACCACATCAATGATGCCAGCCCTTAGTGCGTCCCAAAGCGCAATGTTGTCCTCAGGCTCTCGAATCGGCGGATTGACTTTGGAAAGCACCGGATCGACATTAGCGGTATTCAGCGTTAAATATTGGACGCATGTTTCGGCAACCACATTGACGCCTTTTGCCCGGGCGTTATTTATGAGATCAACGCCCTCTTTAATGGTCATGTGCACCACATATATCGGACATTCTGTCACCTCCGCGAGATACAGGCATTTTCGCATGGCTTCGGCTTCACACACCCGCGGTCTGGCATCATTCCAGGAAGCCGGTTCAATGCCCGCATCCAGAAATTCATCTTTCATCTTAAAGAAGATCTCCGCATTCTCACAGTGGACCCGCACGAAGGCCTTAGCGCCTTCTTTGGCCAGGCGACCCACTTCTTTGAAGGTCAGGTATATGATGCCGTCATCTATGCCGCCGACACGCCCTTTCCAGACCGCTTCGCCGCCCTTGTATGGAAGTAAAAGCTTTACATTGATAATTCCAAAATCATACAGTCGGCGTATTTGTTTTATATTGTCCCGGGTGTAAATGCGCGCACTCAGGGCCAGGTCGACAAACCCGTGTTTTTCATACAATCCGACAAATTCGTTGGCCTTGCCCAGGATGTCATCTGCCGGGGCCAACAAATGCATAATGGTTGTGCAACCGGCCGCCGCGCATGCCCGGGTCTCTTTCTTGATATTTGACTCCGGGTCAACGCCGGGAGGATATTCGAGGTGGACATGGGCATCGATAACACCGGGCATAAGGTAGTTGCCTTTGCCGTCGATGATGGTGTCAGCCGCAGGTAACTCGGCGTCTTTGGCTATCACAACCACTTTACCTTTTTCTATCGCCAGGCCGGCATTTAAAATCCCATCGTGTCGGACGATTTTACAATTGGTTACTATGGTATCGATTGACATGAAACACTCCTTAGAAGGTCTAAACTTTTGGGGTCACTTCAGCTTTACAAACCCCTATTCAATAAATAACCTTTTTTTCCACAAGCGTTTCGATCTCCTCCTCGGACAACCCCAGCAGTTCTCCAAAAACATAATTGTTATGCTCTCCCAAAAGCGGCGCCGGACGCCGAATTTCTCCCGGAGTTTCACTTAAATTGCAAACCACCTTGGGAACAAAGTCTACGCCGGTTGCCGGATGTTCGACATTTACAATAATCTCCCGCTCCTGAAAGTGAGGATCAAAATAGCGATCTTCCGTATCAGCGCACGGTGCAGCGGCCACCCCGGCCGCTTGAAGTGTTTCCATAACCGCTTGCGGCGTTTTGTCGACGGTCCACTGGACAATGCGCTCATCGAGTCTTTTGCGATTAAATGATCTTTTATCGCTATCGACAAAATCCGCTTTTTTCGTCCAGGGAGGATCACCGAGGGCCTTACAAAATCCCTTCCATTCTTCTTCGGTCATTATGGCAATGGATACCCATTTATCATCTCCCTTGCACGGATAATTATTGTGCACAGCCATCAATCGATGCGTGTTGCCCAGTGTGCCCAGAACGCGATTGTTCAGGCTGGCTTCCATGATCGGTTCCGGCATTGTGCTCAGCAAGGCTTCAATCTGAGCCACCTCGATGTGCTGGCCTTGGCCATAGCGCTCACGGTGATAAAGGGCCATCTGGATTGCAAATGCGCCAAACAGGGCTGCATTAATATCGGCATAAGCCTGCTGCATGCCTAAAACCCGTTCGCCTTCATACCCGATCAAGCTATCCAGGCCCGCCAACCCTGCCAGCGAGGGGCCGTAAGTGACGACATCGGATAAAGGTCCTTCACGGCCGACACCGGGAAATGATACCTTGATAATATCCGCTTTGATTGTTTTTAAATCATCGTATTCCAGCGCAAACCGTTTCATTACCCCCGGTGAGAAATTGTCTGCCACCACATCACTGATGCGAACCAGCTGCTTGATCAGTTCAACCCCCTCGGCGGTTTTTAAATCCAGCAGGATACCCAGTTTATTGCGATTGATACTGTGAAAAAGCGGATCCATCTCCGGATCCCTTGACAGGTTATCAGGACCGAATCGAACGGGATCCGGACGTTTGCGGGTTTCAACTTTAATAACTTCGGCACCCATATCCGCCAAAAGACAGGTTGCCCGCGGAGCAGCCGCGGCCCAGCCAAAATCAATCACCCGGTATCCTTGAAGTGGCAGGTTTCCCATTATTTCATATCTCCGAAATTCTATTAGAACCTATAGTTGACGGCCGACCAGCGCACCTTCATATATCGCCTGCCGAATATTCTTGGGTTGTCGACAGTCGCCGATCGGGTAAAATTCTATTTCCTCTTTTTTCAAATCGTCTACCAGGCGCCGCTCCGGCGTCGCCCCCAGCGCCAATACGATGGTTTCGGCCTCCAGTGTGCGTTCCTCGCCCGAGTCTCTTTGAACGACCTTAACGCCGTCGGCGGTAAGCCCCTCCACCTTGAAGCCGCTCAAGAGGCTCACCCGGCACTCCTGCAGCGAGTCCAACAATCCCCTTCGGTTGGTGGGCTCACAGTCCTCGGCCATTTCAGCGCCGGGGCGCATTTTGATCACGGATACGATGTTGCCCTGGTCTGCCATAAATTCAGCCACCTCGCAGCCGAGCATGTTGCCACCGATGACGACCACCTTTTGTGCAACAGGTTCAACTTGCCCCCCCAGAATATCCCAGGCGTTTGCGACCCGTTGATCACTGGTGTCAACAAAATCAAGTGCCTTGGGGATTGCCCCTGTCGCCAAGACCACCGCATCCGGGCGTTCGCTGTCGATTATTTCCGGCGTGACCTCAACGCCCAGATTGACTTTTACGTCCTGTTTTTTGAGCTGGGTGGCCAGATAGTCTCGAATCCATAGCAGCCGCTTCTTGCCGGGAGGCGCCGCGGCCAGCAAAAGTTGCCCGCCGAGTTCCTTGCCCCTGTCGAAAAGCGTGACCGCATGCCCCCGTATGGAAGCTATTCTGGCGGCTTCCATTCCGCCGGGCCCCCCACCGATAACCATTACTTTTTTCTTAACCGCAGCCGGTTCAACAACGCTCCATTCCCGTTCCCTGGCAAAAACGGGATTGACCGAACAACCCTGGGGCCAGGTAAATTTACCGCCCTTCTGGTAGAGGCATTCACCGCAGGACACACACCGGCGAATATCATCAACCCGGCCCTCGCGGGCCTTTTGGGGCCATTCCGCATCGGCCAGAAAAGAACGGGCCATCCCAAGAAAATCGGCAATGCCATCGGCCACGATCTTCTCGGCACTGTCCGGGTTACGATATCCGCCACCGACGATAATGGGAATCTTTACCGCTTTCTTAACGGCCTCAAATAACGGGCGCTTAAAATCTTCATCCAACCGCATGATATCATTGGACAGGTGCTGGGTCTCATGGCTGCCGGCCGAGACACTGATCACATCAGCGCCGGCCGCTTCAAGGATGCGGGCCACTCCGGGAGATTCCCCGATATCAATACTGCCCTCAATATAATCGTCAGCACTGATGCGCACACTGACCGCAAAATCATCGCCGGCCGCCCGTTTGATCTGTTGAATCAATTTCACGATAATGCTGGCGCGGTTCTCCAGGCTCCCGCCGAATTCATCGGTTCTCAGATTAAGCTTGGGGGATAAAAAGCCACTTAAAAGATATCCATGGGCCGCGTGGATTTCGACCATGTCGTAGCCGGCCGTTCTGGCCTTGAGCGCCCCTTCTCCAAACAGCTCGATCATATCGTAAATTTCATCCTGGGTGATCGGTCGGGGCTTGCAATAGGCCGTCCCATCGCAGAAGAATTGCTGAACATCCGAAGCGGCCACGCTCTGGTGAACAGTTTGGCCGCCGATATGCCCGAATTGAATAGCTGCTTTCGCTCCATGGGCATGTATGGCGTGAACCAGATCGCTATGCCCGGGAAGGTAGCGATCATCTCCGATATTCAGTGATGCCGGCGTATAAAACGGATGCCCGGGAGGAAATACGCGGGTTGAGCCCACAATAATCATCCCGACACCCCCCCTGGCCCGCTCGGCATAATAGTCAATTGTTTTCTGGGTGACTTCCCCGTTAAATCCTTGAAACTGCCGGGCCATGGGCAGCATCACAATCCGGTTTTTTATATCAAAATTTCCAATTTGTCCTTCCGAAAATAAGTGTGGAAAGTGTTTGGCAGACATCTTGATCTCCTTATTATTATTTTTGCGCCCGGTCTACCTGAGAAACACGCCGTCCGGATCGAATGATCGCAGCAATTTTAACTCCTCCGGCGTCGGTGCACTCATTTTTTCTAATTGAGGTGTGGTGTAAAGTTGCCAGTCGCATGCGTCTGCTATCTGGTTGATGCGCACCTTTTCCTCCGATATCCCAGACCCGGGGTAATATCCCTTCAAGATAAAGCCCGCGTCATTTTTCACGAACAGCCCTTCATTGGTGGCCAGGGTACTGACGCGCTTGCCCGGTCAGGTGATATAGCGTACTTTTTCAACCAGGCGGTTTGCTCGATGCACCGTAACGACCACCACCTCTTGTGCGAGACTGGCGATATCGTTGCCGCCCCCCGCGCCGGCCAGATAAATATCTTTGCCTTTGCGGGATCGAATAATCGTCGAGTTGATATTCCCGT
>JBFFCW010000245.1:0-6225 GCA_041559695.1 Desulfobacterales bacterium | reverse complement strand
GGATAGGTGGGAAAAGCAGAATTCAGCACAAGCCCGGCGATCTCCCAATGGCCGGTGGTGGTGTCCTTGTTGGAGGATTGTTCGCCCATTTTTCCGTAACAACCGATAATTTTCCGGCGATCGCAGCCGATCTCCACAATTTTCCCCATACCTAAGGCGCAAAGGTTGGGGATTTGCAGTTTTTCAGTTTGTTGGAAGACGTGCAGCAGGGTATGGGCCCCGCGATCATTGAACCGATCCGCATCCGGCAGATGGCCCACGCCCACGCTGTCCATCACCATCAGGATGACGCGATTGATCATCAATGCAGCAGATCCTCCATTTTATGGTTTTTCTTCGTTGAGGTATTTAGCGACCAGCAGCGCAAGCTTTGCCCGGGTTTCAGGCGGTATGGCGGCGGGGTCCGTCATGATGGCATTCTGAAGCGCAGTCGCGCAGATACACGCCCGCCGAGGCGAAATTTTCGGCACGATTGTCTGCAGGGTCTTTTGGGCAGTGGATATGTTCTTTCCCAGGTTTTGGACCACCGCTGCCACGCTCACCGCTGATTCTTCGGCGTGCCAGCTGTCAAAGTCGGTCACCAGGGCCATGGCCGCATAACAGATTTCAGCCTCACGGGCCAGCTTGGCCTCTTGCAGGCTGGTCATGCCGACGATATCCATTCCCCATTGACGGTACACATTGGATTCCGCCCGGGTGGAAAAGGCCGGGCCTTCGATGCAAAGCAAGGCGCCCCCCTTGTGAACCGCCGCGCCGGCCGCAAGCGCACTTTGATAAACCAGGCCGGAAAGGACCGGACATACCGGCTCGGCAAGTGCAATATGGGCCACCAGCCCATTGCCGAAAAATGTGCTGTCGCGCTGCTGGGTGCGGTCGTAAAATTGATCGGGCACAACGATATCCAGCGGGCGAATGCGCGCCTTCAGGCTTCCAACCGCCGTCACGGCGATAAGTTGCTCAACACCCAGTTTTTTGAACCCATATATATTCGCCCGGAAATTGAGCTCCGACGGGCTGATTTGATGACCGTGACCGTGCCGGGGCAAAAAAGCAACCCGGATGCCTTCCAGCAGTCCCACACGATACGGGCCCGATGGGGCACCAAAGGGCGTGTCCAAAGATACCGGCCTCATGTCGCTCAATGCCTCCATCTCATAGAGTCCGCTGCCGCCGATAATACCAATTCTGATATCTTTGTTCATCATTATTCCCAATCATTTGACGGGTGACATTTTTGAGATGGGTTCTCAGAAGAAATCCGCTATCAGCAACACCTACCAACTTTCTTTATTGATATCAATTGAATATTCGGTAACGATTATGCTTCCGACAGTAGAGATTATTCTGCGATCTTGACATACACCTCGCTTTTTGGCATAGGTGCATTAGATACGAATCGAATGCTTACCTGATATTATTTACCATCCTCATTTCTACTTGATGGGTTGTTCAGTCAATTGTTGCAGATTTGCTTTTGTACAGTCGTAATGACGTTGGCCGAAGGCCTGCCCTGAAATTCTTACCAGCTGACTCGCTGTTGATATAAAATTATTCACCCGAGCAGGAACACCCTTAACCGACAAAACAATCATAGGCGCTTGCGTCTGTAACTCCTCGATTATCAATCCAAATCGTGAAAGGAGGACTCAAAATGAAAAACCGTCCAAAGTTGATCGTTACCATCTTAACGGCAGCGGTGCTGATGGCCGGGCTGCTGATCGCACCGGGAATGGCCCAGGCCGCATCCAAAGGCAAGGTGGCTCTCGTCAGCGATGTCGGTGGAAGGGGTGATCTTTCCTTCAATGATATGAGTTTCAAGGGTACCGATAAGGCCGCTGCAGATTTTGGTCTGGAAATGGTGGGAATCCAAAGTGCCACCGCTTCAGATTACCTTCCCAATGTTCGCAACGCGGCCAGATCGCGTTCGTTTGATCTGATCATTGCGGTCGGATTTCTGCTGACCGATGCGATCGCCACAGCCGCCAAGGAGTTTCCGGAGCAAAAATTCATGATTATCGATTCGGTTGTTGAGGCCCCCAATGTGTTGTCGATTGTCTTCAAAGAAAATGAAGGATCGGCCCTGGTCGGGGCGCTTGCCGCCATGGTCGCGGCGCACTACGGCTATCCCAATGTGGGTGCGGTCCTTGGCATCGAGATCCCGGTTTTGTTCCATTTCGAAGCAGGATACCGTTTCGGTATCGACTGGGGGAACAAAATGGTTGCCCAGAAAAAAGGCAAGGATCCGCAGGTTGGATTGCTGTATACCTATACCGGGACTTTCAGCGACATCGCCAAGGGTAAGGAGGCGACCGGGGCGATGCTCGCCCAGCGGGCAGGCCTGATTTATAATGTCGCCGGGCCTTTAGGAATTGGAGATCTGCAGGCCATCACCGAAGCCGTTAAGGCCAGCGGCAAGGAAGCCGGACCGCCCTTCATGATCGGGGTGGACGCCAATCAGGACTGGATGGGTGACGGGCATCGCGTCCTTGCCAGTATGCTCAAACGAGTAGACAATGCCTGTTATAACACCGTGGAAGCCGTGGTAAAGGGCAGCTTTAAGCCGGGTATTACGGTGATGGGACTCGATGTCCAGGGCGTTGCGATGAGCGGGGAGCCTGAGCTTCTGACCTTCATGGAATTTGGCATCGGTGCCGGAAAAATTGGTGCAGCCGATAAGACGAAGATCGTTGCCAATTGGAAAAAAATGCGCGGCCAGATTCCCGCCTGGATCTGGCAGGCCGTGGCGGATTTGGAAAAGCAGATTATCTCGGGTAAAATCGCTGTCCCGAATGCCAACACGTTGGATGAAGTGAAAGCGGTTCGGTCAACATACCCGCTGACAAAGTAGCGCCGCGGCAAAATGAGGGGGATCGCGCGCATGCTGCCGCCCCCTCTGTTTTTTACCATCAGATCGGCAGGGAGCCTTCTCCATTAGACCAGAAGCTTAAATTGAAACGACCGGCGCACGCGCTGTACGAGAGAGAAGTATGCGACTTCCAGCAGGCATCGATGAGTTGGCCAAAACCATTATTGCGGGCGTAATCGGGTTTGCTGTCGGCGCCGTTATCGTCAAGCTGTTCGGTTACGATCCGATTGCTGCATATCGCGCCCTGTTCAATGGTGCCTTTGGTGATCTATATGGCTTTTCAGAATCCCTCGCCAACGCCGCACCGCTGATCCTCACGGCCCTGACCTTTGCCATTGGATTTCGGGGCGGGATGTTCAATATCGGCGCTGAAGGTCAGCTCTACCTGGGGGCGTTGGCTGCCGTTGCTGTCAGTTTTTTCCATCTGCCTTCCGCCCTGAGCTTTGCCTTGAGCCTGATTTGCGCAGTCCTGGCGGGGGCCCTCTGGAGCCTGCCGGCGGCCATTTTGAAGGCCGCCCGCGGCGTGCACGAAGTGATTTCTACGATCATGCTCAACTGGATATCTCAGTTTCTGTGCTTTTATCTGATTGCCGAAATCCTGGTTGACCCCCGGAGAGCGGAGAAAACCATCAGCGTTGTCGAGTCGGCCCGTCTGCCCCTGCTGGTGCCGGGAACAAGCCTCAGCTACGGAATCTTCATTTCCCTTTTTGCAGCCATTATCGTCTACCTGCTGCTGTGGCGAACGGTCATCGGTTTTGACATCCGTGCGACCGGGTATAACCCGCTGGCAGCCGCCTATGCCGGTATTGAAAAATGGAAAATTATTCTCTTTGTTTTCATCACCGGCGGACTCACCGCCGGCCTGGCGGGTGCGGTGCATGTAATGGGACGCCCGCCGATTTACGCGGTTTACGGCGGCATGCCGTCTATCAAAGGGCTCGGCTTTGAGGGCCTGGCAGTGGCCATGATCGGCAGAAACCATCCCATTGGGATCATCTTCGCCGCCATTTTTTTCGGCGGGCTGTTGGCGGGCGGCAGAATGATGCAACTCCTGGCGAACGTTCCCCTGGAATTGGTTCGGGTGGTTGAAGGGATGGTCGTTCTGTTCCTGGCCATCCCCGAGCTGATCAAGTTGTTTTCTTGGTTGCGGAAAATAGGAATCCCCCTTATTTTCCGACAAAAACGCACATCAGATCAAGATCGGAGGCGCGTATGAATCTTGAATTTGTCGGGGGCATCTTACTGGGATCGCTGCATGCCATGGTTCCCATCACCCTTAGCGCGTCCGGCGAAGTGATCGGCGAATCGGCGGGCCTGTTTAATATCGGCCTCGAAGGGATCATCCTGGTCAGTGCGATGACCGGTGCGCTCGGGGCAGAAGCCGCCGGGCCGGCTGTGGGTCTGATGGTCGGGCTGGGAACCGGGTTTGTGATTGGCTTGATTTTCGGGGGGGTGTGCACCTATTTTAAAGGCGTACAGCTGATCGCCGGCGTAGGAATCAATCTTTTTGCCGCTGGAATGGTGGCGTTCTGGTTGATCCATCTGGGCGTGCCCGGGCACCATGCCGTGGCCGCAGAGAACCAACTGGTGAATATCGCCACCGCTTACGGAGATTTCAGCCCGATGATTTTGCTGGCGATCGCGCTGCCGGTTTTTATTCATTTTCTGCTTTTTCGCACAAAGCTTGGCCTGAAAATAAGGGCGGTCGGCGAAAATCCGCAAGCCGCCGACGTCGCCGGAATCAACATCCATCTTCTGCGATTGTCGGCAACCGCGGCGGGCGCTTCTCTGGCAGGATTGGCAGGGGCCTATCTCAGCATCGACTGGTTGGGCTCGGTCACCAAAGAGATTTCTGCCGGCCGCGGCTTTATCGCCCTGGCGACCGTCGTATTCAGCGGGCTGAATCCGCTGCTGGTCTTGCTCGGCGGTTTCATATTCGGCTTTTTTGACAACCTGGCGGTTTGGGTGGCCACCATGCCGGCGGTTCAAAAATTCATCCCCTGGCAGTTTATCGCGATGGCGCCCTATGCCGTTACGCTGCTGGTGGTCGCCGGGGTCATTGGGCGGGCTAAATTCCCGGCCGCCACCGGTACGCCCTATCAACGGGAATGAGACCAAAGGACCTTCAATTTTGAATGAAAAAAGCCAACCGGTGCAGGGCAGCGGCGATATCCTCCTTGCGGGAAAAGGCCTGTGCAAGGGTTTTCCCGGTGTGTGGCAGCATCTGATCCTGGATCATATCGATATTGATATCATGGCCGGTGAAATCCACACCCTGCTCGGAGAAAATGGTGCCGGCAAGACCGTCATCGCCAACTGCCTTTCAGGTTTTTATTCGCTCTCAGAGGGCCAGATCTACGTGAAAGGCAAAGCGGTGACCTTAAAATCTCCCCGAGACGGCATCCGGCAGGGGATCGGAATGGTTCACCAGGAGCTGGCGCTGGTGAAACCCTTTACGGTGGCGCAAAATATTGCCCTGGGGCTGCCCGCATCCGATCTCTCTTTTCCGCTGCCGGAAGTTGAAAATAAGGTGCGCGAGCTCTCAGAGATTTACAAACTGTCCGTTGACCCGCTGGCTAAAATAGAAGATCTCTCTGCCGGCGAGCAGCAAAGAGCGGAAATCATAAAGGTCCTTTACCATGATCCCGAAATTTTGATTCTGGATGAGCCCACTTCTCTGATTTCAGCCGATGCCGAACGCCTTTTCGAGGCCCTGGAAAACATGGCCGGTCTGGGGTATGGGATTCTTTTCATCACCCATAAGATCGAAGAGGCCCTGGAAGTCGGCGATCGGGTTACCGTTCTGCGACTCGGTAAATCAACGGGGACCCGGCAGACGGCCCAAACAGATAAGACCGAACTGGTAAAGCTCATGTTTGGTGAGCACACGCCGGTCCATCTTGAACGCAAACCGGTCCGATCCGATACGATTGTGCTGGATGTCAAAAACCTTGAGGCCCTTGCGGCTGACGAAGAACCGGCCTTGCAGGGGGTCTCCTTTTCCA
Organism: Desulfobacterales bacterium; assembly: GCA_041559695.1. GTDB lineage: Bacteria > Desulfobacterota > Desulfobacteria > Desulfobacterales > JAHEIW01 > JAHEIW01. Next base: position 354 of record JBFFCW010000245.1, on the reverse strand, counting down.
TCCGGGAAGGCGAGATATTGGGTTTTGCGGGGATCTCCGGAAACGGCCAGAGCGAACTTGCCGAAGTCGTCACGGGAATGCGCCCAGCCACCAAAGGCCAGGTGATCATTGACGGAAAAGATTATACCAACCATGCGCCCCGGGAAATCATCCGCGCCGGGGTTGCGCATATTCCGGAAAAAAGACGCGCCATGGGTGTAATTGAGCCGATGACAACTGCGGAGAATGTCGTCTTGAAAGATATTCGGGTGGCGCCATTTTCAAAAGGCTCCTTTGTCAACAAATCCCAAATAACCCGGCACACAGAAGAGATCGTGTCCAGATTCGGCGCCCTGGTTTCCGATCTGTGGAAGT
>JBFFCW010000244.1:0-6242 GCA_041559695.1 Desulfobacterales bacterium | reverse complement strand
GGACCAGGCGTTGTTATCTCCAACAAACTGAGCCACAAAAGGTGTTTGCGGGTTGCTATACAAATTCTGGGGCGTGTCTATTTGTTCATACACGCCTTTATTCATCACCGCCACATGATCCGACATCACCAGGGCTTCAGATTGGTCATGGGTAATGTAGACAAATGTGGTACCGACTTTGGCCTGCAGTTTTTTCAATTCGACCTTCATCTGTTCTCTGAGTTTCAGGTCCAGGGCGCCCAGGGGCTCATCTAACAGTAAAACAGCAGGCTCCAGCACCAGGCATCTGGCGATAGCCACACGCTGTTTCTGGCCGCCGGAAAGTTGATCGACCTTTTTATCCTCAAACCCGGTCAGGTCTACCCGTTCTAAAATAGTGGCCACTTTTTCGTTGATGACAGATTTACGATCACCGCGCCGCTTTAAACCAAATGCGATGTTCTCCCCGACGTTCATCATCGGAAAAAGGGCCAGATGTTGGAATATCAGGTTTACCGGCCGTTTATTGGGAGGTATGCCGAGCATGCTCTGGCCCCGAATCTCGATGCTGCCTTCTGTCGGTTCGGTAAGACCGGCGATCATACGCAGCAAGGTCGTTTTCCCGCAACCCGATGGGCCCAGGATAGAAAAAAACTGACCGTCGGGGACCTCAAAGGATACATTGTCCACGGCAATGAAGTCTTTAAACATCTTGGTGACGTTTTTAACCGACAGATCAATCTGCATAAAAAACCTTCTAAGCGAAGCTTTTTTATTTGGGTAAAAGTAGAATAATGGGTTAAAGCGGAATAAACCAGAACAGTAAAACAAGCAATTTCCGCTTTATTAACCCATTATTCCATTGTTCCAGCGTTCCAGGCTTTAAGCCCTATCCAAATGAACAAGAAGAGAAAAATTGGTACAACTGTTTTAAAAATTTCGAGAGCTTACTTGGCCGCTTTGACTTTATCCAGTATCCTGCCTTCGATTTCTTCTATCTTCGCCGGAACCGGAGGATACCATTTAATATTTTCGATGTTTGCCTGGGTAAAACTGCGCTCAAAATTACTGCGTATCGAAGCTTTCACGAATTGGTTTGAGCCTTTGGCGCAATTGGCGGTTGTATCCGAATTGGTAAATTCCGCCGCGTTTTCCGGACGCATGATGAAATTGATCCATTTGTATGCGCCCTCAACGTTTTTGGATTTGGCAGGAATCGCAAAAGTGTCAATCCATCCGAGCGCCCCGCTTTTGGGCGCGAAAAAATCAACTTCCGGCTTTTCAGCGTGCACTTTCCAGCCGCCCTTATCCCAGGCCATGGCCAGATAAACCTCTTCCATCCGCAACGATTGCAACAAAGCATCCCCATTGGTCCAGTAATTCTTGACCAGAGGTTTGGCGTCAATCAGGGCCTGACCGATCTTTTCCATCAACGCCTCATAGGCATTCGCATCAGCGTATTTCGCAAAGGGATCATCTCCCATGGCAAAAGCCAATGCAATCAAGGTCGGCCTTTTGAGACGATAACTGATTCTGCCGGCATACTTTTTGTTCAGCAAATCAGTATAATCCTGGACATCTGGCGCAAGTTTCTGATTGACAACCAGTCCTGAAGAGCCCCAGGCGAAAGGAACCGCATGGGGTTTGCCGTTGACCATGGTGTTTTTCTTGACCGCTTCGAGCATGGAGGGAAAAAATTGCTCAGTTTTAATCTTAGACAGGTCGATCGGCTGGTAAATATTAAACTTTGCCTGTACCGAAGAAATACGATCCTGACTGGGCTGGGCCAGATCGAAAGCGGCGCCGCGCGTTGCGCGCAGTTTGGCAATCATCTCTTCATTGCTCGAATTGGTCGGCATGACTTTAATTCCGGTTTCTTTCTCGAATTTATCAAGCAAGACCTTTGGCGTATATCCGGACCAGGTAATTAAGCGCAACGTTTCTGCGGCATAGACACCACCCACAACCGTAAAAAGAAATGCAAAAACCAAGCATAGCGTAAAAATTGTTTTTTTCATGTTGCTTGTCCTCCTTTCGGTTTGAATAATATCAAAAAAATGGGCTCATCCAACGAAACCATCCCCACTGAAAAGAAATGAAAATAACGACAAAATGCGGAGTTCATGAAGTCTGAATTACTGATTCACGCCTTTATTTAAAACAGCAATCCACTGATCGGTTGAAAAGAATATTCGAACTAGACCTGCAGTCTTTAAGGTTTTTTGAGTAAAAGTTGTATTAATCGGTTATGTCGGCTATTTAGAAAGGAACAGATATCTCGACCAACTGCAATCCAAAAAACCAAGTTTTGGGTAAAAAGTCAATCGGTATATTTAAAATTTGTATCCGATCTATAGTACTCTATTTTTATAGAAATATTGACGGGTTAAAATTGACAGAGACAAAAACCTTTTTGTCTTTGGCCATAAAGAGGTGAATGTTGACAAAAATGGAACCGCGCAGCATCACCATCATCTGGGATTTTGACGGAACCATTCTGCCCCTTGCGCCCTTTGACAGCGAGCAGTCATTATTGCTGCACCGCATGAATCAGCCGCAACAACCCTTCGGTTTGCTGAAAAAAGCGTATGTAAAAGCCATCATTTATGCCGACCGTCGGGAGCGTTTGCGCAAAACCTTTAAGCTGTCTTACATCCGGTTATTAAAAGGCACGCCATCGAGGATGCTGGACGACGCCTGCCGGACTCTGGCCGAAAATATTTCAGAGGCGGACCGCACGGTGTTTTGGAAGTTAAAAGCGCAGGGATATGATATGCTGGTATTGAGCTGCGGCACGGCCGATTTGAGCGAGCGGGTCTTAAGGTTTGCCGGTCTTTCTGACTGTTTTAACCGGATAGACGGCAACTATTTCCAGTTTGAAGCCGATCGAATTGCGGGAATGCACCTGCGAATGCCGGACCCGGAAGACAAGCTGAAAATGATCAAAAAATTAAATTTGTCACCGGATCGAACAGTGGTGGTCGGAGACGGTTATACCGATTTGCCGCTTTTGAATTGGTCCTCGACCCCGGTTATGATCGACCGTGACGGCAAGAAAAAAAAACGATTTACCTCCCATAATTTTTATTTTATATCCTCAATTCCGGAAATAATGGATATCATCGAAGAAAACGTAACATAATGAAAAGTAAAAAACTGATCGTTTTTGATATGGACGGGGTTCTGATCGATGTCTCCAGATCGTACCGCGAGACAATTCGCCAAACGGCCGGGCTCTTTTTTAAAATGGCCCCCTCGTCAGAAAAATTGCCGGAACCCCTTTTCCCGCTTTCGGATCTGGCAGCCGTCAAACACAGTGGCGGCCTCAACAACGATTGGGACTTATCCTGCCTGGTAATCAGCCTGTTATTTAATGTGATCGAGAAACCGCCTGTGTGTGCGCATAAAGACCCCTGGGACCGCTACCGGGAAACGATCACGCAGTGCAACATGGGCGAGCTCGCACATTTTCTCAATTCAACCCCAGCCCCCTTATCAGCGTTGCTCCGGAAGGCCGGTAAAACCAAAAATGCCTTTGTCTATGGCTTATATACGGGGGATGTGGGCAGCGGCAACATCATCAAACAAATTTTTCAGGAAGTGTATTTGGGAAAAGACCTGTTTGAAGCCACCTACGGGCTGTCCCCGCAGTTTTACCTCGATGAAGGCTTTAACCAACGGGAGCAACTTCTGATTGATAAGCATATTCTCGCGGAACTGGCCGAAAATCATATTTTGGCGATCGCCACCGGCAGACCCAGGGCCGAGGCGGATTACCCGCTGGACCATTTTGGTATCAGAAAATATTTCGCAACCATCATGGCGCTGGAAGATTGCCTCGAGGAAGAAGCGCGCCTGCTAAAAAAAGAGGCAAAAGCGGTTTCGCTGAGCAAACCCGACCCCTTTATGCTGGATGCCATCGCAGAAAGCCAGAAAGACCTTTTCACCGAATCCTATTATATCGGCGATATGCCGGACGACATGATTGCCGCCAGAAAATCAGCGGGCGGGTTTAAAGCCGTTGGAATGATCATGTCGGCCCCGGATCAAGAAAGCCTTAAAAAAGAGCTTGGACGCGCCGGTGCCGACACGATTATTGAAAATTTCGAGCAGCTAAAAGAACTTGTAAAAAGCAGTTAAGAATGTCGAAATACCGCCAGGCATCTGCAGCGCAGCTAGACCAGCCCCTGGTCAAGGGTGGCATTGGCAACCCGCACAAATCCGGCGATATTGGCGCCAACCAGATAGTTGCCGGGCACGCCATAGCGTTCGGCCACATCCAGGCAGTTCTGATGGATGTTTTTCATAATGGTTTTAAGACGCCTGTCGACCTCCTCGCCCGACCAGTTCAGGAGCATCCTGTTCTGGGCCATTTCCAACCCGGAAACCGCTACCCCGCCTGCATTGGCGGCCTTGGCCGGGGCAAAAAGCAGCTTTTTATCCATGAAGATTTTAAGCGCTTCCGTTGATGACGGCATGTCGGCACCTTCGCAGACCAATTTGACACCGTTGTTGATCAGGTTGAATGCATCATTTTCCCCGATTTCATTTTCGACGGCACAGGGAAAGGCACAATCGGCCCGCTGATTCCACAACGGATTGTATCCCAATGAAGTGTCGGCTTCGGTGTAAACCGTCTCGGAATACTTATCGATATATTCCCTGATTCTTCCCCGCTTCATATTTTTCAGGCGCTTGACGAAATCCAGCTTTTTTTGATCGATACCTTCCTTATCAAGGATATAGCCGGATGAATCCGAAAGGGTCACCACCTTTCCGCCGAGTTCGATAATTTTTTCGGCAGTGTGCTGCGCCACGTTCCCGGAGCCGGATACCAGGCAAGTCTTACCTTCCAGAGAATCATTGTTGGCAGCGAGCATCTCGGCCGCGAAATAGACAATGCCGTATCCGGTTGCCTGGAGGCGAATATAGCTGCCGCCCCATTGCAGTCCCTTGCCCGTCAATACGCCGGCAAATTCATTGCGATGTTTTTTATACATGCCGAAGAGATAGCCGATTTCCCGGGCCCCCACCCCAAGGCCTCCATCAGGGATGTCGGTATCCTGGCCGATGTGGTGGGAGAGCTCGTTCATATAACTCTGGCAAAACCGCATGACCTCATCATCGGATTTTCCTTTGGGTTCAAAATCGGATCCGCCCTGGGCGCCTCCCATCGGCAGCGTGGTAAGGGCGTTTTTAAAAGTTTGCTCAAAGGCCAGGAATTTAAGGATGCCCAGGTTGACCGAAGGGTGAAATCTCAACGATCCCTTAAAGGGACCCAGGGCGCTGTTCATTTCGACCTGATACCCCCGATTGACGCGCACCTGCTTTTCGTCATCCATCCATGGCACCCGAAACAGGATGACGCGTTCGGGCTCCGTGATCCGCTCCAGAATACCCAGCTGGCGGTATTCCGGGTGGTGGTCCAAAACCGGCTTTATGGTGTCGATGAATTCCTTGACCGCCTGATGAAATTCTTTTTCCCCCGGATCCCTTGCCAAGATCTGCTTCAAAGTTGTATCTGACATCTCCAACCTCCTACAATCGGGTCCATTGGCACAGACCTTTGAGTTCTAAAGGTTTAAGCTTCGATGATCTCTAAAGCTTCCTGACGATAGGCGTCCATGACATACTGGATGCCGGTGATTTTGGCACACTCTTCTGTCAGGGAAAATAGATCGTCCCGGCTGATATACTCCACTTTCCAGTTGCGAGATCCGGCCATCAGTTGTTGAAGCCCCACTTTGATTTTATCTACGACGTTAAAAAGTCCTACAGCGCCCAGCGGCATGTTGTCTAACTCCGATCCGTACTTGCCCTTCAGGACTTCATAATTCATAAAAATTTCTTCTTTGGTAAATCCGAATTTCGATACGGTAGTGGGCAATCCGCCATCTTCGTCTCTCAGCCAGCGTTCAGCATTTTTGCCGACCATGCCCGGAATCATCAAGGATCGGCCCATGCAAACGGCTTTGCAATAGGGGGCCCCCAGGGCCAGCGCTTTGAAAACATGGTCTTCGGATGAAAAGCCGCCGGCAAAAGCAAGGTCCGGAACGCGGCGGCCTTTTTTAGCAAGCCGTTCACTTAATTCAAAAGCCATGGAATGAAGGTAAATGGCGGGGATGCCCCACTCGCACATCATGCGCCAGGGACTCATTCCGGTACCGCCGGGCGCCCCGTCAATGGTCAGCATATCGATATCGGCATCAGACGACCAGCGGATCGCCATGGCCAGCTCCCGCATCGGATAGGCGCCGGTCTTC